>CAZVDJ010000444.1:0-4400 GCA_964626245.1 uncultured Gemmatimonadaceae bacterium | reverse complement strand
GCCGCGCGGCGGGTAGTAGTTGATGCGCACGACGTGCGAGAAGTCCTTGTACAGCGCCGGGTACTGCTCGGGCTGCAGGATGGTGTGCAGCACCGACAGCTTGGACTCCTCCTTCGTCTTGAACGACGCGGGATCGTCCAGCACCTCACCGTCGCGGTTGCCCAGGATGTTGGTCGAGTACCACCCGGCCAGGCCGAGCATGCGCGCCTTGAGCCCCGGCGCGATGACGGTCTTCATCCAGGTCTGCCCCGTCTTGAAGTCCTTGCCCGAGATCGGGACGCCGCGCTGGTTGGCGAGGTCGATGAGCGCCTGCGTGTCCACGGCCAGGTTGGGCGCGCCATTGCAGTACGGCACATCCTCCATGATGCACGCCCACGCGTACAGCATCGACGGCGAGATCGCCTCGTCGTTCGCATCCATCGCGCGCTCGAACTGCTCGATGGTCGCGTGCTGCGGCCCCGGCTTGATGAACGTCTCGGTCGAGGCGCACCAGACCGCGACCACCCGGTCGCAACCGTTCTTCGCCTTGAAGTCGCGGATGTCCTGGCGCAGCTGCTCGGCCAGGTCACGCTTGGTCTTCCCCGTCTTGACGTTGGTGGTGTTCGTCAGGCGCGTGACGTAGCGCGACTCGAAGACGGCCGGCATCGGCACGATCGTCGAGAGGAAGTCCTTGAGCGGCGCGAGGTCCTTCTCCTCGAGGACGCCGGCCTTCTTGGCGGCGGTGTAGGCGTCATCGGCGATGGGGTCCCACGCACCGAAGACGATGTCCTGGAGCCCCGCGAGCGGGACGAAGTCCTTGATGAGCGGCGAACGGTGCTCGGTGCGCTTGCCCAGGCGAATGGTCGCCATCTGCGTGAGCGAGCCGATGGGCTGACTGAGCCCGCGGCGAACGCTCTCGACCCCGGCAATGAAGGTGGTCGCCACCGCGCCGAGGCCCGGAGTAAGGATGCCGAGCTTGCCGGTGGCGGGACGGATGGTGACGCGAGGCGTGGTAGCGGGCGAACCCTGCACGGAATGGATCTCCTGGAAAGTCGATGGGGTGTGACGGAACTACGGCGCGACGGAGCCAGCCGACACGGGGCGGCTGGCGGCGCCGCTGGCGCCGGTGGTACCCGCTGGCGCGGCAGCGATCGCGGATGACGCGGCGGTCGAGGCAGCGCCGTCGGCATCGATCGCCGGCGTCCGGGTGACCCGGTGGACGAAGACGATGCGCTGCACCGCGGTGATCCACGCGGTGACGGAGAGGAGGACGCAGATCGCGATGAGGACCCAGCCGTCGAGCGCGAGACCAAAGAAGGCCTGCGGCGCCGAGAGGAGCGTCACGCGCTCCGGGCGCTGCAGGATCCCCACCTTCGCGTCGATCCCGAGGCTCTCGGCGCGGGCGCGCGTATACGAGGTGAGGAACGTCCCGATGATCCCGAGCAGGAGCACCGCGACCATGGGAGTTCCCATGAGCGGCGGGATGCTGTGGTGCACGTCGTTGCGGGCGAAGAAGATCGTGAGCCCGCCCAAAATGGCGCCGTCGGCCACGCGGTCGAGCGTGGAATCGTAGAAGGCGCCGAAGACGGTGGAGCGACCGGTGCGACGCGCGACGGTACCGTCCAGAACGTCGAAGAGCGCGGTGAGGCCGAAGACCCACCCCGCCGTGCGGATGTGCCCGGAAGCGTAGATCGCCCCCGCCGTCATGGAACAGAGCGTCCCGACGGTGGTGATGGTGTTTGGGTTGATCCGACGCTCCACCATCCAGTCGGCAATCGGCTCAATGAGCTTGAGGTAGCCGCGGACGGTCGCATCCCAGAGTCGTTTCATGCCGGGCAGTGTGGGGCGCGAGCGAGGGAGGAGTCGAACGGGATGCGCGTGGAAACGCGCAGGGGCCCGGTGGTTACCGAGCCCCTGAAAGTACCCGCGCCCAGCATGCGTCACAACCCGGTCACTACGGCACGCGCCACTCGAAGACGCCGGTGAGTGTCACGCCCTCGCGCGTGTATGAACGCGAGCCGTCAGCGAGTGCAGCGCGCAGCCGCACGGTGGTGCCGGATGCGACACCGCGCACCGGCAGGAGCGTCGTGGTATTCGCCGCGACCTGCCCGAGGGTGAGCTCCGTTCCCGATGCGGTGACGAAGACGGTGATGGCTTGCGACGCGTTGTTGGTCACGCGAAGCGACACCTCGACCGCTGCGGCGGGCGCCGTCTGCACGGTGACCTGGCGCGAACAGCCGGCGAGGAGAAGGCTCGCGGAGAGCACGACGCACGAGACGAATCGGGTCATGGCCGTAAATGCATGGTCAGTGCGGTCGCGACGCCGACGCGCCGTACCGCGCAGCGGCGCCCCGAACGGGCGCGCGCCCTTGCGGCCGAAGGTGCCCGGGTACGAGCGTTCGCGCAACACCTTTCCCTCCCGCCGATGCCCGTCGCCGCACCCATCGTGCGCCGCTCGCTCCTCCCCCTCCCCCTCCTGGTCGTTGCCGTGGCCAGCGCCGCCTGCCGACTCCCGGGGCAGCGCCCGACACCGCGCCCGCTTCCGCGCGTCCCGGCCGAGGAAGCGGCGGCGCGCGGCATCGACGTGGCGACGCTCCAGGCGCGCCTCGATCGCGCGCTGGCGCAGGCGATGCGAGACAGCGCCTTTCCGGGAGGAGTGGCCGTGGTGGGGAGCCGCGCGGGGATCCTCGCGCAGTCGGCGGTGGGCGTGCTCGACCGCGCCGATCCGGTGCGCCCCGACGAGCGCACCATCTGGGACCTGGCGTCGCTCACCAAGGTGGTGGGGATGACGTCGGCGGTGCTGCACCTGGCGCAGCAGGGAAAGATCGATCTCGATGCCCCGGTGCAGCGGTACCTCCCGGAGTGGACCGGCGCGGGGAAGGATCGCGTGACGGTTCGGCACCTCCTGACCCACTCGGCGGGGCTCCCTGCCTGGCGCCCGCTCTACAAGGAGGCCGGCACGCCGTCCGAGGCGCTCGCGCTCGTCTTCGCGACGCCGCTGGACACGCTCCCCGGCGTGCGGATGGTGTACAGCGACCTGGGGGCCATCCTCATGGCGCAGGTCGCCACGCGCGTCGCCGGCCTCCCCTTCGACCGGTACGCCACCGAGCGCGTCTTTCGCCCGTTAGGCATGACGGAGACCGCCTGGCGTCCGGCCAGCGCGCTGCGCCCGCGCATCGCCCCCACCGAGGTCGATCCGTGGCGCCAGCGGCACCTGCGCGGCGAGGTGCACGACGAGAACGCCTTTGCGCTGGGGGGCGTCTCCGGTCACGCCGGGCTCTTTTCCACCGCCACCGACCTGTCGCGACTGGCGCGTATGTACCTCGGCTACGGCCGGCTGGATGGCGTCCGGGTCTTCGACTCCGCGACGGTCGTGCGCTTCACGGCGCACGCCGACTCCCCCCTGTCGAACCGCGCCCTGGGGTGGGAAAAGCCCACGGCGAGCAACTCCGCGGGGCGGCGCCTGTCGCCGTCGGCCTTTGGGCACACGGGCTTTACCGGCACCTCCCTCTGGATCGACCCGGCGCAGGATGTCTTCATCCTCCTGCTCACCAACCGGGTGAACCCCACGCGCGAGAACCGGAAGATCGGGCAGGTACGCATCGCCGTGGCCGACGCGGTGATGGGGGCGCTACAGGGGTGCGCCGAGGGGGCCACCGTTCTTGAATGCCCGGGAACCGGCCGTTAGATTCGCGAGTATTCCAGTCGCAATTCGCGACGTATTCTGCCTTGGAGGCCAACGTGAGCACCAACGTCCAGCCTGAGATCTCTGTCACCGTCACTCCGGTCGCCACTGTCGAGGTCAAGCGCTTCATGGAAGCCGAAGGGGTCGCGGCCGACGTCGGCGGGCTTCGCGTGAGCGTGCAGCCCGGCGGATGCAGCGGCTTCAAGTACGGCTTGCTGATCGAGGACCAGGCGGCGGAGGATGACTACGTGCTGCCGCAGGACGGCTTCCGCATGTTCGTGGACCCGTTCTCGGCGCAGTACATCAACCAGGTGATCATCGATTACGTTTCGTCGATGCAGGGTTCGGGCTTCACCTTCAAGAACCCGAACGCCACCGGCGGCTGCGGCTGCGGTAGTTCCTTCTCTGCCTAACGAACCATGACCCAACCGGCACCGGGCGTGAATCTTCCCCCGGGCGCCGCCGCGCACGACGAGGCCCGCGATCCGTTGTCGACGAATCGCGGGCCTTCGCATTCCTCGGCCGGCGACGCCCGCGCGCGCGAGCGCATCCCCACCATCGTGGTCGAGGAGCACGAGGATATCGCGCGGCTCGTCGCCGCGCGCATCGCCACGCTGGTGCGCGAGCGCGCCGCCAGCGCCCGGCGCTGCGTGCTCGGGCTGGAGTATGGGTAGAGCCCAATTGTGTTGTACAGTGAGATTTTTAGATTTCTTATGGAGTATTGTGTTTGTTTAGT
>CAZVDJ010000443.1:0-4403 GCA_964626245.1 uncultured Gemmatimonadaceae bacterium | reverse complement strand
TTACCTGGAGGAACAGGTCCTGGCACCTGTCGACATGCGCGAGACGTACGCGCGCGTGAGCGGGCTGGACCCGCGGCGCATCGCGATGCCGCACGCGCTTCGCCCGGACGGCACGTTCGAAACCCAGGCCTTCCAGAAGGCCGACGCGACCATGAACAGCGCGGGCGGTCACCTGGCCACGGTGCGCGACCTGGCGCGCTGGGTCGTGGTGCAGATGGACTCCGGCGTCATCGACGGGCGGCGCGTCTTCCCGTCGTCCGCAATCGTGCGGAGCCAGACGATGCTGGCGCGACACACACGCGAACAGGCACGGAGCTTCGCCTTCTTCGCGCGAGAGGGATGGGGCGCTGGGTGGGACATCGGACACTACGAGGGCGAGCGCATGGTGAGCCGCTTCGGCAGCTATCACAGCACGCGTTCGCATCTCTCCTTCCTCCCGGGGCAACGCGTGGGCGTCGTGGCGCAGGTGAACGGTGAGACGGGCTCGCTCGCCACCGACATCGTCGCTGCCTTCGCGTACGACCTGCATGCCGGGCGTCCGGATGCACGGCGCCGGGCCGCCGAACGACTCGATCGCCTGTCGCAAGGGCTCACGACCACGCGGGCGCAGGTGGCGACGGAAGACTCCTCGCGCCGGGCCCGCCAGGCGCAACCACTTCCGCGTCCAGCCTCCGATTACGCGGGTCGCTACCGACACCCGTTCCTCGGCGAGTTCGAGATCGCGGCGCGCGAGGGATCGCTGACGTATCGCTGGGGCGTGCTGGCGGGGACGCTCGAGAATCTCGACCCCTCACGCTCCCAGCTCAGACTTCAGTTCGCGGGCAACGTGACCCCGCTGACCGTCGACTTTGCACCGGGCGCGCCGGCACGCGGCGTCACCTTCCAGGGCAGCACCTTCACCCGCGTCTCGGGGTCGTCCTGACCCCGGTGACGGGAGTCGCGCCGCCGGGGAGGGGGCCGCTCGCCCGCCCTGCGGCGAGCTCGCGGAATGCGCGTGGCGTGAGCCCAAGCTCTCGTCCAAACGTGCGGTGCAGGTGCGGCTCGTCGGCGTACCCGGCACGCTGTGCCACCACCGAAACCGTCGGGCTCCCCTGCGTGAGCGTCTCCGCGGCATCACGCAGGCGTCTCGCCTGCAGCATCGCGCGCGTCGACTCCCCGTACCAACGCGACAGGCACCTGGCCAGGTAGACCGGGTGCACGCGTGCCTGCCGCGCCACCTCCGCGGTGGTGCGCGGGACGGACTCGTCCTGCTCCAGGCGCTCCACCACGCTGCGAAGCCAGCCGGGCGGAGCGCCTCGCTGGGCGGCCTCGCGCGCCGAGATCGCCGCGACGAGCGCCACGACGTCGTCATCGTCCACGTCGAAGCGCCGTTCGCCGGCGACGCCGCGCCTCACGAGGCGAAGGAACGGACGCGCCAGGACCGGCCGATGCCACCAGCGCCACCCGTCGACTCGCCGGGCGTCATCGAGCAGGGCGCCCAGGGGCGCGGCAATCGACAGGCGCGCCATCGTCGCGCCGCGAGCCCCAAACCGGTCGGCGTGTCGCACCCCAGGGTCCTTCACCACGATGCTCAGCGGGGTTCCCTGCTGCTCCGTCCATCCCAGCTGCTCCTGCACCGCCCCGCGCAGGACGAGGCTCAGGTGCAGCTCGTCGTGCGCGTGGGCCGCCTGCACCTCGCCGCCAGGATAGTCGGCGAGGTGAAAGGTGAGGAAGCGAGGCATGGCGGCCCTACGAGCGCGCGACGGCGCAGGTGTCGCGCAGGGCGAGTCAGCGATTGTACTCCGACAGCCAGTGAAACTGTCGCTCCGCCAGCTGGAAGTGGCGCGGGGTCCGCACCAGTTCCACGTGCAGCGAGTCGTTACGCACCCGCGCCCACCAGCGAATGCGCGTGGAGTCCGGGACCTCGTATCGCATGGTGAACAGCCAGGTGCTGTCGCCGGGAATGGTCGACGTCTTCCACACCGCCACCGTGCCGGACGAGCTGTCGGCGCGATAGCGGAAGTAGCCGCGTCCGTACCGCTGCCAGAAGAGCGAGTCGGTGGTTCCGATGCTCCCCTGCCCCGCGTTGTCGATGATCACGTCGCGCCAGCGAGCCCCGCGTTGGTCGCCAGGACGCAGCGTGTCGCCGTTGAGGACAAAGTGCCGCACGTCGTACACACCGGCGGCGAAGGGGCGCGCCGGCGGCGTCCGCGCGATGGCGTCGTAGCGCCGCCACGACGTGATGAACGGCGCCACCAGGAGGAAGTAGACCAGGTAGCCCTTCGCCGCCCAGCGGGCGTAGCGATGCCACGGCCGCGTGTCGATCGGGTCGTACGCGTTGGTGCGCTCCACCGGCTGGTTGAGCAGGAACAGGCGCACCAGGCGACGCCAGTCCAGCAGCAGCATGAACACGGCGAAGGCGAGCAGGTGCGACGCGAAGAGCTTGACCGGAACGTCGTACGCCAGGTTGATCATCACGACGTTGAGGAAGGCCCCGGCAGCCGCAAGGAGCCCCAGCGTCGTGGTGCGCCGCCCCAGCAGGAGGAGCCCCGCCACCGTCTCCGCCAGTCCGCTGAAGAACTGGTACAGGGGCGAGTAGCCGATGAACAGCCACGAGAATCGCATGGGGAGGAAATCGCCGAGCGGCGTGGCCAGCTGGCTCAGCGTGGGAAAGCCCATCTGCAGCAGGAAGAGCTTGATGATCCCGTACGACAGCGCGTAGCCGGCGAGGTAGTATCGCAGTCCGGTGCGCAGCCAGTAGAGCAGCGTGCGATACTCCGTGCGTCGCGCATCGACGACAGACCACACCACCGCGGCCACGCTGGCAATCGAGAGGTAGAGCCAGAGCCGCGCCCACGCCCACGAGGTGTCGCCACTTCCGTTGACGGCGACCAGCTCGGCGCGCACGTGAAAGACGCGGGCATTTGCCGCGCGCACCGCCCAATCATCCAGGCGGCCGACGTACTCCAGCGCCGTGCCGACCCCCGGGATGTAGCCGAGCCAGTTCCAGGGCGCCGCATAGAGCAGGATATAGACGAACGCGAAGCGAAAGAGCAGCCGCGCCCACAGCGGCCAGGGCGGGATTTCGAGGAAGGACGTCACGAGCGAGGGGGGCGAGCGGGACGGGGGAACGGCGCGGCGAATCTATCGTTCGCGCTCGCCCCCCGTCACTCCCGCAACGCCGGCATCGGATCGATGCGGCTGGCCCGGTGTGCCGGCACGAAGGCCGCCCCCAGCGCCACCACGAGCATGGTGGCGAGGACCATCGCCAGCGTGGGCGAGTCCCACGGCGCAAGGTCGGCAGTGGCGGCGCGCAGCAGTCGCACCAGCCCTAACGAGGCCGCGGCGCCGATCATCCCGCCCAGCGCGGCGGTGCGCATCCCCTCGCCCAGCACGAGCCCCAGCACCTGCGAGCGCCGGGCCCCCAGCGCCATGCGAACCCCCATTTCACCGCGCCGTTGTTCCACCGACTGGGCGATCACGCCATACAGCCCCACCGCGGCGAGCCCCAGCGCGAGCAGGGCAAAGACCGCCAGCAGCCGCGTGGCCAACCGGCGCGTGGCCACACTCGCGGCCACCACCTGCGCCATCGTCTGCACGCGCGACACCGGGGCATCGCCCTCCAACGCTCGCACGATCTCGCGCGCCGGCCCGGCCAGTGCAGTCGGATCGCCATCGGTGCGCACCACGAGGCTCATGCGCGTGGGCGTGTAGTACGCGCTGCGCCCTGCCTGCGGGTACGGATAGTAGATCGTCGGGGCGCTCGGAGCGGCGAAGCCCGCCAGCCGCACGTCGTTCACCACGCCCACCACCGTGGCCCACCGTCCCTCCAGCCCGGACATGCGCACCGTGGCGCCGAGCGGGTCTCGCGCGGCCCAGTGCTCGCGCACCATCGCCTCGTTGACCACGATCACGAGCGGGCCGTCGGTGACATCCTGCGCCGACAGGAAGCGCCCTCGCTTGAGCGAGATCCCCATCGCCCGGAAGTAGTCGGGGGTGACGATCATCGGGGTGGCCGTTGGGGCCAGCGCCGTCGTGGTGGGCGGTGCACCGTCCACCAGGATGGAGAGTGATGAGTAGCCGTCACCGACCGGGAGGTCCTGCACCGCCCCGACGTGCCGCACCCCCGGAAGGGCGCGCAGCCGTTCCTCGAGCCGGGCGTAGAAGCTCACGGCGCGCTCCCCCGCATACGTCGTGGGTGGAAGCGAGACCTGCATCGTGAGGGCGCCGTCCGTGCGGAAACCGAGGTCGACCGACTGCAGCAGCCAAAGCGAACGAAGCATCAGCCCCGCGCCGGTCAGCGTCACGACGGCGAGCGCCATCTCCGCCACCGCCAGCCGCCGGCGCGCCCGTCCGGCCCATCGCGACGTCCCCGACGCGCCGCGCCCGCCGTCGCGCAACGTCCCCACCGTGTCCCCGTGCGA
>CAZVDJ010000442.1:1696-4409 GCA_964626245.1 uncultured Gemmatimonadaceae bacterium | reverse complement strand
GGGAGCACCTGATCGCGACGGAAAGCGTCGACGTGGCCTCGATGACGCTGGCCGGCCGCTTCGGGCAGGCGGGATGGCTGCGACACGTCGTTCCCGCACCTCATGGCGGCGCACGCGAGACGCTCGACGTGCGCACCCTGTGCCTGGCGCGCGAGACGCTCGCCTATCACAACGGCCTGGCCGACTTCGCCTTTGCCATGCAGGGGCTGGGCAGCGGCCCCATCTCGCTCTTCGGTAGCGACCTCCTCAAGTCGCGCTACCTCCCGCGCGTGGCGCGCGGCGAGGCGATTGCCGCCTTTGCGCTGTCGGAGCCTAACGCCGGGAGCGACGTGACCGCCATGACGACCACGGCCCGGCGCACGGATGGCGGCGGCTGGCGGCTGGACGGCGAGAAGACCTGGATCTCGAATGGCGGGATCGCCGACTTCTACACCGTCTTCGCGCGCTACCCCGAGGGTGGTGACCGCGCCTTTGTCGCCTTCGTGGTCGATGCGGACGTGCCGGGGCTGGCGGTGGCCGAAGGGCTGGACGTGATCGCGCCGCACCCGCTCGCGCGCCTCACCTTCGACGGGTGCCTCCTTCCCGACGAGGCGCGCATTGGCGAACCGGGCAAGGGGCTGCGCGTGGCCCTGGGTACGCTCGACGTCTTTCGCTCCACGGTCGGGGCGGCGGCGCTCGGCTTCGCCCGCCGGGCGCTGGACGAAGCGCTGGCGCACGTGCGCCGGCGGCAGGCGTTCGGCAAGCCGCTGTCCGAGTTCCAGCTCACGCAGGCCCGCCTGGCCGACATGGCCGTGGCCATCGACACGAGCGCACTGCTCGTCTATCGCGCCGCGTGGACACGCGACACGCGCGCCGGGCGCGTGACCCGTGAAGCGGCGATGGCCAAGCTGCACGCCACCGAGTCGGCCCAGCGAGTGATCGACGACGCCGTGCAGCTGCTGGGCGGGCTGGGAGTCTCGGTCGGGCAGCCCGTGGAGCAGCTGTACCGCGAGATCCGCGCACTGCGCATCTACGAAGGGACGAGCGAGATCCAGAAGCTCGTGATCGCGGGGCAGGTGCTGGAGGCGCACGCGGCCAACTCCCCCGAGGTGGCGCATGCCTGACCCCTCCAGCCGGCGCGTCCCCGGCGGCGTTGCCAGCGCGCACGTGGACCCGTTCGCGCGCGACGCGCTCCCGCCGCGCGACCTCTGGCCGCGGATGGACTATGGTGGCATTCCCGAGTTGGACTACCCCGACCGGCTGAACTGCGCCACCGAGTTGCTGGACCGCGCCGTCGATCGGGGGTGGGGCGACCGCGTGGCCTTCCGCGCGCCCGGGATGTCGTGGACGTACGCCGAGCTGCTGGCCCGCGCGAACCAGGTGGCGCACGTGCTGGTGGACGAGCTGGGCGTGGTGCCCGGCAATCGCGTGCTGCTGCGTGGCTTCAACTCGCCCATGATGGTGGCGCTCTGGTTCGCCGTCCTCAAGGCGGGGGGCATCGTGGTCACGACCGTGCCGCTCAACCGCGCGCGGGAGCTGGTCTTCATCGCCGACAAGGCGCGCATCACGCTCGCGCTCACCGATGCGAGGCTCGCCGCCGACTGTCACCACGCCATGGCGCACCATGCGGACGGTCGGGCGCGCGAGGGCGCGTGCGTCGTGGAGTTCGGCCCCCAGTCCGCCGGCGCGACCGGCCCGTCGCTGGAGCAGCTGATGGCGTCCAAGCCGGTCGCGTTCACGAATGTCGCGACCGCCGCCGACGACGTGGCGCTCATCGCCTTCACCTCGGGCACCACCGGCGAGGGGAAGGGGACGATGCACTTCCATCGCGACGTGCTTGCCATCTGCGACTGCTTTCCGCCGTACGTCCTCCGGGCCACGGCGGACGACGTCTTCATCGGCTCTCCCCCGTTTGCCTTCACCTTCGGCCTCGGCGGGCTCGTCCTCTTTCCGATGCGCATCGGGGCCAGCGCGGTGCTCCTGGAGCAGGCCACCCCGCCCTTCCTGGTCCAGGCGATCGGCGAGTACCGCGCGACGACGGTCTTCACCGCCCCCACGGCGTACCGCGCCATGCTCGGGATGCGACACGAGCACGACCTCTCCTCGCTGCGGCGGTGCGTGTCGGCGGGCGAGGCATTGCCGCTGGCGACCTTTCACGCCTGGCGCGACGCCACCGGGCTCACGATCATCGACGGGATCGGGGCGACGGAGATGCTGCACATCTTCATCTCGGCGTCCGGGGACGAGGTGCGACCAGGCGCCACCGGACGCGTCGTCCCGGGATACGAGGCCTGCGTGCTGGACGAGGTCCACCGTCCGGTTCCCGACGGCAGCATCGGCCGGCTGGCCGTGCGCGGCCCCACCGGCTGCCGCTACCTGGACAACCTGGAGCGGCAGCGTGCCTACGTGCAGGATGGCTGGAACCTCACCGGCGATTCCTACATCCGCGATGCCGACGGCTACTTCTGGTACCAGGCGCGCACCGACGACATGATCATCTCCTCGGGCTACAACATCTCCGGCCCCGAGGTGGAAGGGGTGCTCCTCGAGCACGCCGCCGTGCAGGAGTGCGGCGTGGTCGGCGTGCCTGACGAGGAGCGCGGGCAGGTCGTGAAGGCGTACGTGGTGCTGAAGCCGGGAACGAGCGGAACCCCCGAGACCGTGAAGGCACTGCAGGACTGGGTGAAGGCGCAGCTCGCGCCGTACAAGTATCCCCGCGCCGTGGAGTTCGTGG
>CAZVDJ010000442.1:0-1686 GCA_964626245.1 uncultured Gemmatimonadaceae bacterium | reverse complement strand
AGGCGCTGCCGCGCACGGCCACCGGCAAGCTTCAACGCTTCGTGCTGCGGGAGCGCGGCGCCGGTCCCCTTCGGCATCCCGGCGCATGAGCGCCCCTCGCGAGTCACTCACCCCCGACGGATGGCCGCGCGCCAGCGGCTACAGCCACGGCGTGGCGGCCACCGGTCGTGTCGTCGTCACCGCGGGACAGATCGGGTGGGACCCGGTCACCATGCACTTCGCGACCGACGACTTCGCCGCCCAGTGCGCGCAGGCGTTCCGCAACGTGATGGCGGTGCTGCACGCCGCGGGCGCCGGCGCCGAACACCTCGTACGCCTCACCTGGTACGTGACGAGCCGAGCGGAGTACGTGAGCTCGCTTCGCGAAGTGGGCGAGTCGTACCGGGAGATCGTGGGACGGCACTTCCCGGCCATGGCGGTCATCATCGTGTCGGGTCTGGTGGAACCTCGCGCCAAGGTCGAGATCGAGGCAACCGCGGTGATCCCGGAGTAGAGCACCGTCGGCAGGTCGTTCGCCGCGTGTCGTGCCGTGCGCGCGCGGCCATGATGGCTTTGTGACCGCGCCGAACCGCGCGGGGTCATGCCAGAGGAGTCACTGCCATGCGGAATTCGACCCAGCCCACCGCCGCGCCCGTTGCGCGCGTCGCGCTCCCCGCGCGATCCGCGCCCGTTGCGCCGATCGGCCCCGGCCTCGCCGGGGTCGACTGCCGCGACTACGCCGGCGGACTTGCCATGCGCCGCGCGCGCTAGCGCAGCGGGCTCGCTGGACCGCATCGCGACGCACGCTTCACCCCGCGTCGCCTTCTCCAACAACTCGACACATGTCACAGCACGACCTGTCGGCCGCCGACGCGGCCGCTGCGACGCATACATCACCCCGCGCGCGACACGATGAACTCCCCAGGAGCACGTGGGCGCTGATACGCGAGGCGGTGCGGGGCTCGCATCTCGACTACACCAAGGGCTCCGTCGGACAGGCGATCCTCATCCTCGCCATCCCGATGGTCCTGGAGATGTCGATGGAGAGCATCTTCGCCGTCGTCGACGTCTTCTTCGTCTCGCGGCTCGGTCCCGCGGCCATTGCCACGGTCGGGCTCACGGAGTCGCTGCTCACGATCATCTACACGCTGGCCATGGGGCTCGGGATCGGCGCCACGGCCATGGTGGCACGACGCATTGGCGAGCACGATCCCGCGGGCGCGTCGCGCGCCGCCATGCAGGCCATCTGGCTCGGCGTGATCACCTCCGCGGTGCTGGGCCTGGGCGGCGCGATCTTCGCCCCGGACCTCCTGGCCCTCATGGGGGCCGAACCCGAGGTGATCGCCACGGGGAGCACCTTCGCGCGCGTGATGCTTGGCGGGAACGCGAGTGTGCTGATGCTCTTCCTGCTCAACGCGATCTTCCGCGGCGCCGGCGATGCCGCGATCGCCATGCGTACGCTCTGGATTGCCAACGCCATCAACATCGCGCTGGGCCCCTGCTTCATCTTCGGGTTAGGCCCCTTTCCCGAGCTGGGCGTGACGGGAGCGGCGGTCGCCACCACGATCGGACGCGGCACGGGCGCGCTCATCGCGCTCTCGCGCCTCATCCGTCCCGGCGCGCGCGTGCACCTGTCGAGGCGGTACCTGAGGGTCGAGCCGGCAATCATGTGGAGGCTGGTGCGGCTCTCGGCGACGGGCGCGTTCC
>CAZVDJ010000441.1:0-4419 GCA_964626245.1 uncultured Gemmatimonadaceae bacterium | reverse complement strand
GGCCGCGCGGGACGGCGGCGTGCTGCGCATCGCCGTGATCAACGACCCCATCCTCAACCCGGTGGTCGCTCCCGACATCGGGTCGGTGATGGTGAACAAGGTCCTCTTTCCGGGACTCGTACGCCCCGACGCCTCCCTGCGTCCCACGCCCGACCTGGCCGAGTCGTGGTCGACGAGCGAGGACGGGCTCGTGACCACCTTCGCGCTGCGGCGCGGTGTCACCTGGCACGACGGCGCCCCATTCAGCGCCCACGACGTCAAGTTCACCTTCGACCAGATCCTGGACGTCACCTCGGGCTCGCGCCTGCGCTCCGACTTCGCCGCGATCCAGCGCGTCGACGTCGTCGACTCGTTCACCGTGCGCTTCACCCTCAGCGCCCCGTTCGCCCCATTCCTTACCCTGCTGGGCTACAACGCCGGGATCCTCCCGCGCCACCTGCTGCACGGCCGGCCTCTCTCACAGGCGACCGACTTCAACCGCAAGCACCCGGTCGGCACCGGGCCGTTCATGGTCCAGGAGGTGGACCCGGGCGCCTCGGTGACGATGGTGCGCAACCCGCGCTACCATGGGCCGCGGCCGCACCTGGACCGCATCGTCTTCAAGGTCGTCCCCGACCTCAACGCCCAGGTGGCGCAGCTGCGCGCGCGGGAACTGGAGCTCATCACCATCGAGCCCGCCAACCTGCCGGGCGTGCAGGGCGTGGCGGGGTTCGAGGTGCTGCAGGTCCCGGTGGTGCAGCACTACTACGTGGGATTCAACAATGCGCAGCCGCGCTTCCGCCCCGCCGCGGTGCGGCGGGCGTTAGGCATGGCGATCAACCGCGACGCGATCATCAAGGGGGTGCTGCGCGGCTACGCCGACCTGCCGCGCGGCACCATCGCGCTCGCCCTGCGCGAGTTCTTCGCCGAGTCGCTGGCGCCCACCCCCTATCGCCCCGACTCCGCCGAGCTCCTGCTGCAGCGCGCCGGCTGGCGCCGCGGTGCCGACGGCGTGATGCGCGACGCCAAGGGTGCCCCGTTCACCTTCGAGCTGCTGGTGGACAAGGGGAACCCGACGCGCGAGCAGTCGGCGCTCGCCGTGCAGCAGGACCTGCGCAAGATCGGGATCGAGGTGACGCTCCACACGATGGAGTTTGCCGCCCTGGTGCGCGATCGCTTCCTCCCCGGCCGCTACGACGCGGCGCTCATCTGGTGGACCACGCCGCCCGACCCGGACCAGTTCGCCTTCTACCACTCCGGACAGGACAACAACCACGTCCGCTGGTCCAACCGCGCGGCCGACTCGCTGCTCGCCCTGGGGCGCGCCACGCTGGACTCGGCGCGGCGGCGCGAGCTGTACCGCGGCTTCCAGGCGGTGGAAATGGCCGACCCGCCCGTCCTCGTCCTCTTCTATCCGCGCGAGATCCAGGTGGCGACCGCGCGCCTGACCGGCTTTCCCTCGCTGGGCATTCGCGATGCGCTGCGGCACAGCGAGCAGTTCGCGCTGACGCCTCGTTAGGATGGATGAGCGCCCATGGTGACCTTCCTGGTGCGACGGGTGGCGCATGCGCTCCTCGTGCTGCTCGTCGTCTGTAGCGTCACCTTCGGCATCGTGCATGCCGCGCCGGGCGGCCCCTCCCTGCTCGCCGACCCCAAGCTCAGCGCCGTGGAGCGTGAGGCGATCGCCCGTCGCCTGGGGGTGGACCGGCCGCTCACGGAGCAGTACGTGCGGTGGATGGCACGCCTGGCGCAGGGTGACCTGGGGAACTCCTTCCTGTACGAGACCAGCACGCTCTCCACGATCGCCCAGCGACTCCCCAACACGGTGCTGCTGGCGGGGACCGCACTCCTGCTCTCCATCGTCGTCGCGCTCCCGCTGGCCGCGTGGTGCGCGGAACGGCCGGGCGGCGCGCTCGACCGCGTGGTGGGCGCCCTCGCGCTGGGCGCCATCTCGGTCCCGGTCTTCTGGCTCGGGATCGTCCTCATCCTCGTCGTCGCCGTCTACGCCGGCCTCCTGCCCGCGGGGGGCGCGAGCACGGCCGGCAGCGATGCATCGACCGCTGACCGGCTGCGGCACCTCATCCTGCCGGCCATCGTGCTGGCGGCCGCCGGCACGGCCGAGTTGTGGCGCTACACGCGCGGCAGCGCGCTCCGGCAGTGGCAACGCCCCTTCGTGCGCACCGCGCGCGCCAAGGGGGTGCCGGCGCAGGCCGTTCGCTGGCGACACGCCATGCGCAACGCCCTCATCCCCACCGTCACGGTGCTGGGCTTGCAGCTGCCGAGGCTGGTGGGCGGGGCGGCGATCACGGAGACGGTCTTCGCGTGGCCCGGGATGGGGCGCCTGGGCATCGAGGCCGCGCTGGCCCGCGACTATCCCCTGGTCATGGGCATCACCCTCCTCGTGTCGGCCGGCGTGCTGCTGGCCTCGCTCCTGGTGGACCTGGCCTACCTGGCGCTCGACCCGCGCATCCGCTCCCAGGGATGACGCCGACCCGCCGGCTGCAACTGCACGCGACGCTCCTGGCCCTGCTCGTGGTGGCGGCGGTGGCCGGGCCGTGGCTGTACCGCGCCGACCCGGACGCCCTCGACTTCGCGCGCGCGGCCGCGGGCCCCAGCGCCCAGCATCCGCTGGGGACCGACGAGAGCGGGCGCGACGTGCTGGCGCGCCTGCTGGCCGGCGGACGCGTCTCGCTGGCCGCCGGCGCGGCCGCCATGCTCCTTGCCGTGGCGGCCGGGACCGCCGTCGGGGCGTTGGCCGCGCTGTCGCGCCCCCGCATCGACGCGCTGCTCATGCGGCTGACGGACGCCGCGCTCGCCATCCCCGCGATCTTCGTCGTCATCTCGGTCCTCACCTTCCTCGGCCCCACCGTTCCAACGCTGGTCGTCGCCATCGGCTGCACGTCGTGGATGGGGCTCGCCCGCCTGGTGCGCGGCGAGTTGCTCGCGCTCCGGCACCAGGACTTCGTGGAGGCCGCGGTCGCCCTGGGGGCCCCGCCGGTGGAGCGCTTCCGGCGGCACCTGCTCCCGCACCTGTGGCCCACCATCCTGGTCAACGCCACGTTAGGCATGGGCACGGCGCTCCTCACCGAGTCCGCCCTCTCCTTCCTGGGCCTCGGCGTGCAGCCGCCGGCCGCGAGCTGGGGCAACATGCTCTCCGGCGCCCAGGCTTCGCTGTTCAACGCCCCGTGGCTCGCCGTGGCCCCGGGCGCCATGATCTTCCTGACCGTCGTGGCCATCAACCTGCTGGGCGACGCCCTCCGCGACCTCCTCCACCCCGGCGAGTAACCCATGCTCACCCCGCGTACGCCCGCCACGCCACGCGCGGCGATCCGCTCGCCATTCGCTCCCCTCCCTTCCCTGTGCGCAGTCGTCGGCGCCGCGGCGATGGGGCTCTCCCTCCCGGCCTCGCCCGCGTCCGCGCAGGCGCCGGCTGTGCAGGCGCCAGCGGCGCCCGCTGTCGCCATCGAGGAGGCGACCATCGCCGACCTGCACGACGCCATGCGACGCGGCGCGCTCAGCTGCCGGCAGTTGGTGCAGGGGTACCTGCGGCGCATCGAGGCATACGACCGCAACGGGCCGGCACTGAACGCGATCGTCGTCGTGAATCCGGCGGCGCTGGCCACCGCCGACTCCCTCGACCGACGGTACCTCCGCGAGGGCTTCGTCGGCCCGCTGCACTGCGTCCCGACGATCGTGAAGGACAACTTTGAGACGATCGACCTCCCCACCACCGCCGGCTCGCTGGCGCTCGCCGGCTGGCGCCCCACGCGCGACGCATTCCAGGTGCAACGCATCCGGGAGGCCGGCGCCATCGTCCTGGCCAAGAGCAACATGGCGGAGCTGGCCTTCTCTCCCGTGGAGACGGTGAGCTCGATCCTGGCCGGCTACACGCGCAACCCGTACGCCACTGATCGCGTCACCGCCGGCTCCAGCGGCGGAACGGCCGCCGCCGTCGCCGCATCGTTCGGCGCCGTCGGGTTGGGAAGTGACACCGGGAACTCCATTCGCGGTCCCTCGGCGCACCAGGCGCTGGTGGGGATCCGCTCCACCATGGGGCTCACCAGCCGTCGCGGCGTCGTCCCACTCTTCGACTCGCAGGACATCGCCGGCCCCATGGCGCGCACCGTCGCCGACGCGGCCGCCGTCTTCCAGGTGATCGCCGGCGAAGACCCCGGCGATCCCGTGACCGCCGCCGCGCGCGGCCGCCCCGTTCCGCGGTACGCCGACTCGCTGCGCGCCGACGGCCTGCGCGGGGCGCGCATCGGCGTCCTGCACGCCGCCTACGACACCCCCACCCTCGACGCCGAGGTGAAGGAAGTCTTTGGACGGGCGCTGGCGGAGCTGGGCCGGCTGGGCGCCACCGTCATCGATCCGGTCGCCGTCCCCGGCCTCGATTCAATCCGCCGGCTGCAATCCGGCCCCTGCGCCCCCTTCAAGTTC
>CAZVDJ010000440.1:1170-4429 GCA_964626245.1 uncultured Gemmatimonadaceae bacterium | reverse complement strand
ACGGGCGCTTCCCGCGCGAGCTGATCCCCTAGATGGCCGAGCTGGGAGTGCTGGGTGCCAACCTGCCGGAGGAGTACGGCTGCGCGGGACTCAACAACGTCGCGTACGGGCTCATCATGCAGGAGCTGGAGCGCGGCGACAGCGGCATCCGCTCGTTTGCGTCGGTGCAAGGCGCCCTGGTGATGTATCCCATCTACGCCTTCGGCAGCGAGGAGCACAAGCGTCACTGGCTCCCGCGCATGGCCAAGGGCGAGGCGATCGGCTGCTTCGGCCTCACGGAGCCGGACTACGGCTCCAACCCGTCGGGGATGATCACGATGGCCATGCAGCAGCCCGACGGGAGCTGGCTCCTGAACGGCGGCAAGATGTGGATCACCAACGGGTCGCAGGCGCACGTGTCGGTGGTGTGGGCCAAGACCAACGGCGACAAGGATGCGTCGTCCATCCGCGGCTTCGTCGTCCCGACCGACACGCCGGGGTTCAAGGCGAAGGACCAGAAGGGGAAGCTGTCGCTGCGGGCCTCGGACACCAGCGAGCTCACCTTCGACAACGTGCACCTGCCGGCCGACGCCGTCCTGCCCACGTCGGGGGGGCTCAAGTCGCCGCTGATGTGCCTGACGCAGGCGCGTTACGGGATCTCCTGGGGGGCGCTGGGGGCGGCGATGGCGTGCTACGAGGAGTCGCTGGCCTACGCGAAGAACCGCGTGATGTTCGACAAGCCCATCGCGGGGTTCCAGCTGCAGCAGGAACGGCTGGCCGACATGCTCACCGAGATCGTGAAGGGGAAACTCGTCTCGTTGCACCTGGGGCGCCTCAAGGACGCCGGGACCTTCACCCCGCAGCAGGTGTCGCTGGCCAAGCGCAACAACGTCAACATCGCGACCAACATCGCCCGCGAGGCGCGCCGCCTGCTGGGGGCCAACGGCATCCTGGCCGAGTACTCGGCCATGCGCCACATGGCCAACCTGGAGAGCGTGTACACGTACGAAGGGACCCACGACGTGCACTCGCTCATCCTGGGGCAGGCGGTCACGGGGCTCAACGCGTTCAATTGAGCGGGGGCGTGACGGCGTCCCGGCGGCGCACGGCGGTCTTGCGCACGCAGCGGCGACGTCCGGCGAGCGGCTCGGCGCGTCCGGTGCGTGACGTCCTGTCGCGGGCACTGGCGGCGCTCGTTGCGTCGGCGCTGCTGTCGTCGGCGGCGGCGGGTGGTCGCGTCGTGGGTGCGCAGGAGACGGGGAGCTCGAATGCCGCCGAGTCCCGCACGCAGCCCCGCCTGCCGCCGTCGCCGTGGCTGCCGCGCCTGCGGCTCGACAACGACGCGTACAACTTCTGGTTGCATCCCGGACACCGCTCGGACGAGGAGTACACGAACGGCGTGGTGGCGTCGATCGAGACGTTGCGGGCCCCGTGGTGGGGGACACGGCTCGGCGGCGGGTTGCCGGGCTGCGCGGGAGCGCCGGCCGAATCGACGGCCTGTCTCTCGACGACGCTCCTCATCGGGCAGGACATGTACACCCCCAACCTCGACCGCCCGCCCTTTCGGCGACCGGACTGGGAGGAGGAGCGTCCCTACGCGGCCTGGCTCTACGTGGGAGGGGAGGGGCGACGGATCACCGCGCGCTCGCTGCGCACCGTGGGGGTGTCGCTCGGCGTGACCGGCGGGCCGGCGTTAGGCAAGCTTTCGCAGTCCATCGCCCACCGCATCAGCGCACAGTACACCACCAGGGCGACCGGGTGGGAAACGCAGGTGGGGGCCGAACCGGGGGTGCTGCTCACGGCGCGACAGCAGTGGCTCGTCGCGCGCGTTGCACCGGGCGGGCGCGGGATCCTCGACATCGCTCCCTCGGTGGGGGGGGCGCTGGGGAACATACGCACCGCCGCCGACGTCGGCGGCAAGGTGCGGCTTGGCGTGAACATGTCGCACCCGTGGGATCCGCGGGCGTGGCGCGGGCGCGCCGACTGGGAGTGGCACGTGCACGCGGCGGCGCGCGCCGAGCAGGTGGCGCGCGACTTCTCGCTCGACGGCACGCTCTTTCGCGGGGCGGAACGGCAGGTGACGCGGGTGCCCGGGGTGCGGGAGTACGAGTTCGGCACCGCGTTGCGCCTCTATCGCCTCACGCTCGGGTGGCGCGCCATCACGCGGTCGCGCGAGTACACCACGGGGCCAGCGCGTTTCTCCTTCAGCCAGATGTACTCGGCCGTGGAGTTCCGCCCGTGACCGACGGTGGCCACGCGGGGCGCCGCCGCCTCGGCGGGCCTGGCGACCAGCTTCAGTGGCGACGCATCGCCTGGTAGGGTCGCGTCCCACGCGCCTTGAGGAAGCGCGGCGTGAAGTGCAGCGCCGCCACCAGGACGCGGTTCAGCCACCCCGGAATGACGGTCGTGGGTGCGCGCCGCTCCAGCGCCTCCACCGATGCCCGTACCGCCACCGCCGCGTCCATCCACAGGACCGAGGGGATGATCGACGTGGACATCTCCGCGCGCTGGTGGAACTCGGTGCGCGTGAAGCCGGGGCAGAAGGCCTGCACGTAGATCCCGCGATGCGCGACCTCGGGTGCCAGCGCCTGCATGGCGAAGCGCTGGTAGGCCTTGGTGGCGCAATAGTTCACGTTGCCGGGGCTCGTTAGGTACGACGCCACCGACGACACGGTGATGATGGCGCCGCGCTCGCGGCGGGCCATCGGCTGCAGGGCGGCGTGGGTGAGCCGGTGCACCGCCAGCACGTGCAGGCGCACCATCGTCTCCTGCGCCGCGGCGTCGCCATTCACCAGCGAGCCCTTGGTGCCGAAGCCGGCGTTGTTCACCAGCACGTCGACGAAGCGCGCGTCATCGGTGGCCCCCTCGCCGATGCGGGCCATCGTCGCCTCCACGCCGGCATCGGTGGCCAGGTCGGCCGCGATCACCTCGACCGCGATCCCGTGCGCCCGCGACAGCGACTGCGCGCTCGCCGCCAGGCGCTGGGCGTCGCGGGCCACGAGGATGAGCGCGTGGCCGCGCGCGGCAAGCTGGCGGGCAAACTCGGCGCCGATGCCGGAGGTGGCGCCAGTGATCAGGGCGGTGGGCACGGAGGACGGAAGGTGAGTGGCGGGGTGGGCGCGGCGGGATGGCGGAGGGCGCGCCCCGCATCCCGAGATGCGGCCGCCCCGCTGAGGGGAGCTTACGGCGCGCGCCCCGCGCCGGGCAATCGGACCGCCCGTCGGACCGGTGGTACGCGGGGGGCAGGCGCCGGGCGCAATCGCTAGATTTCCCGTCGCTT
>CAZVDJ010000440.1:0-1160 GCA_964626245.1 uncultured Gemmatimonadaceae bacterium | reverse complement strand
GGAGACCCAACGGTGAAGATCGCCGTTTGCATCAAGCGCGTCCCTGAGATGGACGTGAACTTCAAGATCGCCCCCTCGGGAAAGGCCGTCGACGAGACGGGGCTCAAGTGGGACATGTCGGACTTCGACGGCTACGCGGTCGAGGCCGCGTTGCAGCTCACCGAGAAGCTCGGCGCGGGCGAGGTCCACGTGATTTCCCTGGGCCCCGACGTGGTCCAGGAGACGCTGCGCAAGGCGTTGAGCATGGGCGTGGCGAAGGCGACGCAGCTCAAGTGTGACGCCGTGCCCGCCGACTCCACGTCCATCGCCCACGCCCTGGCCGCCGAGCTCAAGGACGGCGGCTACGACCTGGTGATGTTCGGCAAGATGTCGATCGACGGCGCCAGCGGCGTGACGCAGTTCGTGGTGGCCGAGCTGCTCGGGCTCCCCATGGTGCACGGCTGCAGCAAGCTGGAGGTGGCGAACGGACGCGGGACGGCGCGCCGCGAGATCGAAGGAGGCGGTGAGCTGGTGTCGTTCCCGCTCCCGGCCGTCGTCTCGATCGACGAGGGGATCGCGCGTCCGCGCTATCCGTCGCTCAAGGGCATCATGGCGGCGAAGAAGAAGCCGCTGGACGTGAAGCCTGCGCAGCTGGGCGACGTGCGGCTGACGGTAACCAAGATGGACCTCCCCCCGGCGCGTTCGGCCGGGCGGATCATCGGCGAAGGGGCCGCGGCGGTCCCCGAGCTCGTGAAGCTCCTCCAGACCGAGGCGAAGGTGCTCTGATGCCACATGTCCTGGCATTTGCGGAAGCGCGCGGCGGTGAGCTGCGCAAGGTGGCGTTCGAGGCGGTGACGGCGGCCCGGCAGGTGGCCGACCAGATCGGCGGCGAGGTGCACGCCGTCCTCGTCGGCGCCCCGGGCATTGCGGCCAAGGCGGCA
Organism: uncultured Gemmatimonadaceae bacterium; assembly: GCA_964626245.1. Classification (GTDB taxonomy): domain Bacteria; phylum Gemmatimonadota; class Gemmatimonadetes; order Gemmatimonadales; family Gemmatimonadaceae; genus SCN-70-22. The sequence goes on along the minus strand of CAZVDJ010000440.1, from coordinate 240 downwards.
TCGCTCGCCGAGCATGGCGCCGACGTGGTGTACGTCAGCGAGCACCCGGGCTTCACGCACTACGCACCGGAAACAACCGCGACGCTCGTCGCCGATCGCGTCGCATCGGGCGACTACCGCCTGGTCGTCTTCTCCGCGTCACAGCAGGGGAAGGACCTCGCGCCGCGCAGCGCGGCGAAGCTTCGGCGCGCCGTCGCGACCGACGTGACGTCGTGGAGCGTTGCGGCTGACGCCGTCATC
>CAZVDJ010000439.1:0-4435 GCA_964626245.1 uncultured Gemmatimonadaceae bacterium | reverse complement strand
GCGACACGATCTCGAAGGCGTGATGCCGCCGCACGCGCCCCTCGATGGCAGCGGGTTCGTAGATGTAGTCGCCCAGGTGCGCCACCAGGTCGAGCGACTCGGCGGCCAGGTGGTCGTACGCGGTGAAGAGCCCCTGCTCGTAGTGCTGGCAGCTGACGAAGGCGAAGTCGAGTGGACGCACCACGCCATCGGCCGGCGTCGTGCGCAGCCGCCCCACCGGACTTGCCCCGTCCGGCATGGTGAAGCGGTAGAAATACCAGCGATCGGGCGCGAGTCCCTCGACGTCCACGTGCACGGAGTATCCCAGTTCGGGCGCGCAGGTGTAGCGCCCGCTCTTGACGACCTTCGCGAAGGCGTCATCGTCGGCCACTTCCCACGAGATCACCGGCCGCCCGCCATCCATTCCTCCCAGCGGGGCAAAGGGATCGGGGGCCAGCCGCGTCCAGATCACGCAGCTGGTCGCGGTGGGGTCACCGCTGGCGACGCCGAGGGTGAAGGGGGCGGTCGCCAGCTGGGGACGAGTCGTCAGGCGCCATAGCGTCGGCGTTCCCGCGCACAACGCGGCGTAGCGGCCGACATCAGCAAGGAAATCGCGGCGGCGCATCACGAGATGGGAGACAGGAGACGGGGGGCGGGAGGTGGAGGGAGAGTGGGGCGAACCGGAGCGGGGCGGAAGGGTGGAGGCGGTCGCCTTTGTACTGGCTTGGTCACGCGTGAAGCGGGAGATTGGGGGGCACCGCCTTGACCGGTCGGCTCCTGATGCCAACGCCCCGCGCCTCCACCCCGCGCTACTTCCGCTCCGCCGCCGAATGGCGGACGTGGCTGGCGGCCAACCATGAGACCGCGACGGAAATCGTCGTCGGCTATCACAAGGTTGGCACCGGGAGGCCCACGCTCACGTGGCCGGAATCGGTGGACGAGGCGCTGTGCTACGGGTGGATCGACGGCGTGCGCAAGCGCGTGGACGACGAGCGCTACTGCATTCGATTCTCCCCGCGCCGGCCGACGTCGATCTGGAGCGCGGTGAACATCCGCCGCTTCGGCGAACTGGATCGCGAGGGCCGCGTGCACGAGACCGGCCGGGCGGCCTTCGCCAGGCGCAAGGAGAACCGGAGCGGCGTCTATGCGTACGAACAGCGCAAGGACACCTGGGATGAACCCTACCGTTCGATCTTCGCCCGCCATCGCGCCGCCTTCAGGTTCTTCCTCGCCCAGCCCGCCGGGTACCGGAAGATCGTGATCTGGTGGGTGGTCAGCGCCAAGCGCGAGGTCACCCGCGAGAAGCGCCTTGCGCAGCTCATCGCCGACTCCGCCAACGGCCAGCGGTTGCAGCAGCTCGACCAGTTCGCCGGCGCCAAGAAGAAGGTCGAGCGCTGACCGGTCCTCTCGCATCCACCACGCCCCCTCCGACTCCTGTCCGCCATGCTCTCCGTCCGCAACCTGGTGAAGGTCTACCCCGGCCCGGTCGCCGCCCTCCAGGGCGTCTCGCTCGACATCCCGATGGGGATGTTCGGCCTGCTCGGCCCCAACGGCGCCGGCAAGACGACCTTCATGCGCATCCTGGCCGGGGTGCTCGAGCCCACGTCCGGCTCGGTGGCGATGGACGGGACCGACGTGCTGGCGCAGCCCGAGGTGCTGCGCGCCGCGCTCGGCTACCTCCCGCAGGACTTCGGCTTCCTGCCGCACCTCACCGGGCAGGGGATGCTCGAGTACCTGTTGCGGCTGAAGGGGGTGAGCGGGCCGCGCGGGCTTCCGGCGCTGGCGAGCGAGCTGCTGGAGCGCGTGAACCTCGCGCATGCCGCCAGGCGCAAGGTCAAGGACTACTCCGGCGGGATGCGCCAGCGGCTCGGCATTGCCCAGGCCATCGCTGGCAATCCGCGCCTGGTCATCGTGGATGAACCGACGGCCGGGCTCGACCCCGAGGAGCGGCTGCGCTTCTACCGGCTGCTGGCGGAGCTGGCGCAGGACCGCACCGTGCTGCTCTCCACGCACATCGTGGAGGATGTCGCCGTGCTTTGCCGGCGCTTTGCCGTGATCCGGGGCGGGCAGGTGGTCGCCCTCACCACGCCGCACGACGCGCGCGCGCAGCTGACGGGGAAGGTGTTCGAGGGGGACGTCTCCCCCGAGCAGCTGGAGCAGGTGCGCCAGACACGCCGGGTGACGCAGGCCGTGCTCGTGGAAGGGCGCAACCGCGTGCGCATCTTCGAGGCGAGCGGCCAGTGCCCCGACGGCTTCGAGCCGGTGGCCGGGACGCTCGAGGATGCCTACTTCCTGCTGATGGGGAGCGCTCCGGTCCCGACGGGAGCGGCCGCATGATCGGCGGCATGATCGGCGGCCGCACCATGGTCGTGGCGCGCGACGAGTGTGCGCTCACCCTCCGCCGCCCGATGATCTGGACGCTGCTCACCCTCGTGCTGCTGATGTCGTGGGGGATCTCCGAGGGGTTCGTGCAGGTCGCGCTGGGGTCGGGCGATGCGTCGGTGGGCGGGAAGAAGGCCTTCGTCACCTCGCAGTTCGCCATCGCGCAGATCATGACGGTCTTCACCTTCTCGATCTACACCTTCTTCGTGGCGGCGGCGGCCGGGCTGAGCGTGATCCGCGACGACGAGGCGCGCGCGCTGGAGGTCCTGCTCTCCACGCCGCTGCGTCCCGCCGAGTATGCCTGGGGAAAGTTCGTCGGCGTCACCGCGGCGCTGCTCCTGGTGCTTGCGGTGCACGTGCTGGCGCTGATGCTCTTCCTGTCGTTCATGCCCAATGCCGACATGCAGGAGTCGCGCGGGCCGTTTGCCCTTGGCCACTACCTCGTCCCGGCGCTCGCCATCGGTGTCCCGACCATCGTCTTCATGGCGGGACTCGCCTTCGGCGTCGGGACCGGGACGCGCCGGGCGATCCTCGTCTTCGCCGCCCCGATCTCGCTCCTGATGCTGGCGGCATTCTTCCTCTGGAGCTGGTCCCCATCATGGCTCAGCGAGTCGATGAACCGGCTCCTGATGTTCGCCGACCCCGGGGCCGCGCGCTGGCTGAGCGAGACGTATCTCGAGGTGGACCGGGGGGCGGCGTACTACAACTCCACGCCCGTCGGCTTCGACGCGCTCTTCTTCGCCAACCGCGCCTTCTGGCTGGCGGTCGGCCTCGGGACGGCCTGGCTCGGCGTGCGACGCTTCGCCAGCACGGCGCGCGCCTCGCACCGCGTCCCGCCGGCCCAGGTGCAATCGGCGCTCGCGGCGACCGCCGCAGCCCCTGCCGCGGAGCTGCCGCGGGTCCCCCAGGCCTCGCTCGGGTCGCTGGGGATGGAGCACCGCGCGTTAGGCGCATGGGCGACCGCGCTCGGTGCCGCCCGCGCCGAGGGACGCGAGCTCGCCTCGCGCGCCGGGCTGTACCTGTTCGTCCCGCTCGTCCTCCTGCAGGTCATCGGCAACTCGGTCACCGCCCTCGGCGCCTTCGACACACCGCTCCTGCTCACCCCGGGGCAGCTGGCCTCGTCGCAGGCGCAGATGATGGCCGTCTACATCATCCTGCTGCTCGCGTTCTATGGGGTGGAGAGCATGGAACGCGAGCGGGCCACGCGGCTCAACGCCATCCAGGACACGCTGCCCGTGAACACCGGGGCGCTCCTGATCGGCAAGTTGCTCGCGCTCGGCGTGGTCTGGCTGGTGGTCGCCGTTGCCGCGGTCATCGCCTCGGCCATTCTCATCCTCGTGCAGGGCAAGGTTCCGTTCTCGCTGGTGCCGTTCCTCGTGCTCTGGGGGGCGCTCTTCCTCCCGACGTTCCTCGCCTTCACGACCTTCACCTTCGCCGCGTGGTCGCTGACCCGCAACCGGTACAGCACCTATGCCATCACGTTAGGCGCCGTGGGCGTCACCGCCTGGGCGCTGATCACCGACCGCCTCACCTGGGTGAGCAACTGGGCGCTCTGGACTGGCGTGCGCTGGAGCGACATCGGACCGCTGGAATTCGACCGCAGCGCCATCCTGCTCAACCGGCTGCTCTGGCTCTCGCTGGCGGCCGCCTTCTGGCGCCTGGCGGTGCGCTGGTACCCGCGCATCGATCGTGACACCGTGCGCGTGATCGGGGCGCTGACGGGACGCGGGCTCTGGCGCACGATGCGCGGCGCGCTGCCGTGGCTCCTGGTCCCGGTGGTGTCGGCCCTCGTCCTCATGCGTCAGGTCGCCATGGGCCCCGACGGCGGGGCGGCCGAGAAGCTGGGAAAGGACTACTGGCGGAAGAACATCGCGACCTGGCGCGATGCGCGCTTTCCGTGGGTCAAGGATGCCGATGTCGACGTGCGCATCGAGCCGTCGGCGCGACAGTTCAGCGTGAGCGGCAGCTACCTGATCCAGAACCACCGCGACACGACGCTCCGCACCGTGGGGATCACCGTGGGCCGCTGGCGCGAGATGCGCTGGACCGCCGACGGCGACTCGATCGCCCCGGA
>CAZVDJ010000438.1:0-4440 GCA_964626245.1 uncultured Gemmatimonadaceae bacterium | reverse complement strand
GAGGTCGTTCAGCTCGCGATAGAGCCCGGCATTGGTGATGGGCGGCGTGAGGTACGACACCAGCGTCGCGGCACCGCGTCGCTTGGCCAGCGTCCCTTCGGACGAGTTGTTCGAGGCATACAGGTAGACATTGGGCAGCGCCCCGATCAGCCGCTCCGGCCAGCACCCCTCTCCCAGCCCCACCTGCTTGCCCGGCATGAACTCCAGGGCGCCGTGTGTCCCGAAGTGCAGCACCACGTCGGCGTCGAAGTCCTCGCGCAACCAGTGGTAGTACGCGCAGAACGCGTGCGTCGGGGCAAAGCTCCCCTCGAAGAGCAGTCGCATGGGGTCGCCTTCCCACCCGAACGCCGGCTGCACTCCAATGAACACATTGCCGAATCGTTCACCCATCACGAAGAGCGACCGGCCATCGGTGAGCTGCCGTCCAGGCGCGGCCCCCCACGTGCGCTCCACGTCGGCCAGGTGAGGCTCGCGGCGCACGTGCGTATCGACGGGAATCCGCGCGTAGACGTTGGCCGGCGTGCCGTGCTGCGCGCGGTTGCCCTCGGTGATGCGCCCCCGCAGCGCCTCCACACCCTCGGGCAGCTCCACGTGGTAGCCGGCCTCCGACAACGCCGCCAACGTGTGCTGCAGCGACGCGAAGACGTCGAGATACGCGGCGCTCCCCGTGTTACCGACGTTCGGCGGGAAGTTGAAGATCGTGATGGCCACGCGCCGCTCCGCGCGCGGCGTGCGCCGCAGCCGGATGAGCCGCGCGACGCGGTCCGCCATCAGCGCCATCCGGCCAGGAATGGCAGTCATCCGCGACGCGTCGTCGCTTCCCTGCCCTCCCGCCTTCCCGGCCACCACCATCGGATTCGTTGCGCCGTCCAGTTCCGGAATCGCCACCTGCAACGTGGCCTGCAGCGGGTTCAATCCCCGCGCGTCGCCGCGCCAGCCCTCGATGCTCTGGAACTCCAGCCCCTGCAACGTCAGGTAGGGCACGTCGAGCGCCTCCAGCACCTGCCGCGCCGCCTCTGCGTTGTTGTAGGCAGGACCACCCACCAGCGAGAAGCCGGTCAGGTTCACCACCGCATCGACGGCCGGCGTTCCGTTCGCATCCGTGAAGAAGCGCGCGATGGCAGGGCGCGAGTCCAGCGCAGCGGCGAACGCGGCGATGACGCGCAGGCCTCGCGCCTCGCAGGCAGCGATGGCCGCGTCGTAGTGCGCGGTGTTGCGCGCCAGGAGGTACGAGCGCCCCACGAGCATGCCGACCGTACCAGCCGCTCCCACGGCCGGAAGCGCCGACGCATCACCCGCGATCCCGAGGTCCGGAAGCGACGGGTGATAGACACCGCTCTCCGGGTATTCGACCGGAGGCGCGACGGTGAGCGTTCCCTTGTATGCGACGCGCGCACCGCGTGCATAACGATGCACGAACGACCGCACCATGTTGGCGATGTTCGTCTCCGAACCCGACAACCAGTACTGCATCGCGAGGAGAAAGGCCCGCAGGTCCTGCGCCGGCCCCGGCACCCACTTGAGCAGCTGCGGCACGCGCTTGAGCATCGCCATCTGGCGCTCGCCGCTCGTCCGGCCATCCACGCGCTCCCCGCGCAGGCGCCGCAGGAGCCCCAGGGGCGACCATGGTCCGGCATCCTTGCCGGACGATGGCGAGAAGCGCCCCATCCGCGTCAGGGCCGACAGTTCCGGCGCACACAGCAGCGCCACCACCATGTCGCACGCGTCGCGACGACCACGCACCGCCTCGGCGATCGCCTGCACCTGCTCTTCCTGGAAGAGCTGCGTCATGACGATGAAGTCGGCGGACGCCAGGTCGCGCCGGCACGACTCCACCGCCGCGGGATCGCCCGGCCAGTCGGACGCCACATGCACCGTGAGCTGCAACGACGGCAGGTCTGCCCGCAGCAGGTCGCGCACCCGCCGCAACGTGCCGGCCAGGTGTGCGTCGAGCGTCACGACCACAAAGCGAATCGGCGCGGGCGTCACGGTCGTCACCTCCCGAAGTGCGCCTTGGCGTCGTACAGCACGTCGACGGTGATGTCCCGAATGCCGCGCTCGCTCGCGAACCGCTCCGTGTTGCGTCGGGCCTTGCCACGCACGAAGAACGGGATCTTCCCCAGTTCACGCTCCGCCTCCGACGCCCAGCGGGGCCCGTGCTGCGCCGCCGATGGCATCACGGCCGTCGCCGCCACCGCGACCGGCATCGAGGCCGGGGCCACGGCTGCGTCCCCGAGCCCTGACTCCTCGGGCGCCACCTCGTCCTCGGTGGAAACCGTCGCATCGGCGCGCAGGGCGAACGCCTCGCGCAACGTCTCCTCATCGCCGGCCTCCGCCAGCTGCGCCGCGGGTGCCGCCTCCCCGGGAGATCCGCCGAGTTGCGTCGCGTCCCGACGCGCATCGTCCGTCGCCGCGTGCAGGTGGCTCGGTCGCGCGCCGTCGTGGAACTCGAAGTCCTCACGGAACATCGCCAACAGGTGCTCCTCGAGCCCCATCATCAGGGGATGCACCCATGTATCGAAGATGACGTTGGCCCCTTCCCACCCCATCTGCGGCGCATATCGGGCCGGCACGTCCTGCACATGGTTGGGCGCGGAGATGACCGCGCATGGCACGCCCAGTCGCTTGGCGATGTGTCGCTCCATCTGTGTGCCAAGCACCAGCTCCGGCGCCGCCTCGGCGACGTGTCGCTCCACTTCCAGGTAGTCATCCGAAATCAACGCCTCGAGCCCGTATTGCTGGGCAGCGGCGCGCACCTCGCGCGCCATCTCGCGGCTGTAGGTCCCCAGCCCCACCACCTCGAACCCCAGCTCGTCGCGTGCAATGCGGGCCGCGGCAATCGCGTGCGTCCCGTCACCAAAGACAAAGACCCGCTTGCCAGTGAGGTAGGTGGCGTCGACCGACCGCGAGAACCACGGAAGTCGGGAGGCGCTCGCGTGCGCCTCGGGAACCCCCTCGCGCTCGTGCGCCAGGGCGCGGGAGACGTCCACGCCTGCCACTTCGCCTACCGCGCGAATGAAGTCGCGCGTCCCCCCCACGCCGATCGGGACGGCGGTGACCATCGGCTGGCCAAAGGTCTTCCGCAGCCAGGTCGCGGCCGTCAGTGCGATCTCGGGATACATGACCACGTTGAACTCGGCCTCACCAAGCCGCGCGATGTCGGCGGGGGAAGCGCCTAACGGGGCGACGACGTGCACATCGACGCCGCACTCCGACAGGATTGCCGTGACTTCCTTCACGTCGTCGCGACAGTGGAAGCCGAGCGCCGTCGGGCCGAGCAGGTTGCAGCGAGGGCGTGACCCGTCCGGGCGCGCGGCGCGTGCCTCGGGGCGTTGCCCCTCTCTCGCGCCGGCCAGCGTGCGTACGATCTGGTAGAAGGTCTCGCTCGCCCCCCAGTTCTCCTTCTTGGAGTACGACGGGAGCTCCAGCGGAACCACGGGAATCGGCAATGCCAGCGAGGCCGCGAGCCCGCCGGGATCATCCTGGATGAGTTCCGCGGTGCACGACGCACCAACGATCATGGCCTGTGGCTGGAACCGCGCGTACGCGTCTCTCACTGCCCGCTTGAAGAGCTCCGCCGTATCGCCACCGAGGTCGCGCGCCTGGAACGTGGTGTAGGTGACGGGCGGGCGCCGGTCACGGCGCTCGATCATCGTGAAGAGCAGGTCGGCGTACGTGTCGCCTTGCGGCGCGTGCAACACGTAGTGCAGGTCGCGCATCGACGTCGCGATCCGCATGGCCCCGACGTGCGGTGGCCCCTCGTACGTCCAGACCGTGAGCTTCATCGCCTACATCCTCAATCGCGCGTTGCGTACGAGCGGTCGCGCAAACAGCTCAGCCAGGTCTCCCGCCTGCTCGTAACCCTGCGTGGGAGAGAAGAGCAGTTCGATCGACCACTTGGTGCGAAGGCCCTCCGCCTCGAGCGGATTGGCAAGCCCAAGGCCGCACACCGTCAGGTCGGGGCGCAGGGCACGGCAGCGATCCAGCTGGGCGTCCACGTCCTGTCCCTCGCTGAGCGTCACGGCGTCCGGCAGCAGCGCCAGCTCGGCCTCGGTCATCTGCCGGTCGAGGTACGGCGTGCCCACCTCAAGGAGTGTTGCACCACACTCCCGCGCCAGGAATCGCGCCAGCGGCAGCTCGAGTTGCGAGTCGGGGAAGAAGAAGACGCGCTTTCCCGCGAGCCAGGGCCGGCTTCGGGCGATGGCGGCTCGCCCGCGCGCCTCTCCTGCGCGCACCGCGGCTGCAACGTGCGCGGCCGGAACGCCGAGCGCCGCGCTGCCGGCCTGCAGCCATTCGGTCGTCCCCTCCACGCCGAAGGGGAATGGTGCGCTGATCGGACGCGCCCCTCGACGCACGAGTGCGCGCATCGTCTCGCCCAGGAACGGCTGGGCCATGAGGAGGCGCGTGGTAGCGCCAACTGCCGGCAGCGCCCCGGCTTCC
>CAZVDJ010000437.1:0-4448 GCA_964626245.1 uncultured Gemmatimonadaceae bacterium | reverse complement strand
CGGCACCGCGACAGCCGTCACGGCGAGAGCCGCGGCCTTCGTGTTGTCAGCCGTCGAGGTGGCGGTGATGACCGCCGTACCCACGGCAACCGCGGTGATCTTGCCGGTGTTGTCCACCGTCGCGATCGCCGCGTTGTTCGACGCCCACGTCACGGCGCCCGACGCACCCGCGTCGCGGTTCACCGTGGCGACCGCATTCGCGGTCTGCCCAACCTGCAGGCTGAGCGACTGCGGCGAAACCGTCACGCTCTGGACCTGCGGCGCGCGCACCGTCACGGCCGCGGCGCCCTTCTTCGAGGCGTCAGCGGTCGAGGTCGCGATGATCGTCGTGGTACCAGCGGCGACACCCGTCACTTCGCCCGAGGCCGCGACCGACGCGATCGCCGCATTGGCGGAGCTCCAGGTGACCGTCGTGGCGGGCGTCCCCGTTCCCTGCGTCGTGGCAACCGACGCCTGGAGGATCACCTTCTCACCAATGGTGATGGAGACCGCGGCCGGGACCACCGTCACGCTCGCAATGCCAGCGGGAAGCGGCTGTTGCGGCGGGGTGACCGATACGTCGTCTCCGCAAGCGGCGAGTCCGAGGACCGCGCCGACTGCAAATAACGACCGAGTGAGTTTCTGCATTCCTTTTCCCCCTTCTGCAGAGTGAGTTGTGTCCTGCTCGGACTGATCCTGCACCTACAATCCTGCAACTAGCTTCTGTCTTGCTCTCGTCTGGCGGGACACCCGCTCGACGCACAAGCGCCGTCCGAAGGCGCAGTGCGGCCTCCGTCTCATGGACAGGAGACCCCACGTTGCTTCAGGCGGTCACACTTCGGTTGAAGAACCTCGCCGCGATCAATGCCCCGATCGCAGCCGTGCAAGCTACCCGCGCCGGAATACCGGGTCAAGGCGTTGGCGCGCCATAACTTGACACGCTTCGCCCCGCCCCGTGATCCCAATCACCGGGTAGCGCCGACACTCCTCAGTTGTCCAACCGATCTCGCACGTCGCCGTCGACCGCCGCTCGCCCCGCTTCCGGGTGCAGGACACTCGGACGAGCCAAGAGGAAAGCTGCCGCAGGACGCGACAACCTCCCTCCCCAGCAAAACGCGGCGCGAATCTATGTCTGGCGGGCGACGCCCGCCAGAGGATGTCCCAGAACCGCCGGGACCTGTGAACAACGCGTCGAGACGACGAGACCACCTGTGGGTCGCCGACGCCGAATGACGGCCAGCCGTCCTCGCGGGTCACCGCGCGGGCTCCTATCGTCACATCCCCGGACGACGCCCCGCCTTTCGCCCACCATCGCCTTCGGGACATCTTTGGGGCATGTCGGACCCGCGGCTCTATTCCCACACCAGCGAGGGCGCCTCCGCCTCGCCGCGCGACCTCGCCGCGGAACTCAACCCGGAACAGGCGGCCGCCGCTACCTTCGGCGACGGCCCACTCCTCATCATCGCCGGGGCCGGGACGGGAAAGACCCGCACCCTCGTCCACCGCGTCGGACATCTTATTGACAGAGGGGTGCGCCCCGAGCGCATCCTCCTCCTGACCTTCACCCGACGCGCCGCCCAGGAAATGCTGCAGCGGGGCGAGCGACTGGTGGGCAGTCCGTCCCGACAGGTCGCAGGCGGGACCTTTCACGGCACGGGACATCGGCTCCTGCGTCGCTTCGGCGCCGCGGCGGGGATTGCCGCCGACTTCACCATCCTCGACCAGGGTGATGCGGTGGACCTGATGCAGCTGTCCCGCGCGCAGCTGGGACTCGGCGAGGGCAAGAAGCGCTTCCCGCGAAAGGAAACGCTTCATTACCTGTACTCGCGCCACATCAACACGGAGATCGCCCTCGACTCGCTCCTCAAGGACGAGTACCCGCAGTTCGTGGAGTACCGCGAGGAGATCGCCCGCGTGTTCGCCGACTACACGGAGCGGAAGGCGGGTCGCAACCTGGTCGACTACGACGACCTCCTGCTCTTCTGGCACGCGATGCTGGACAGTTCACCCGCGCTCGCCGACCAGATCGCCGGACTCTACGACCACATCCTGGTCGATGAGTACCAGGACACCAATCTGCTGCAGGCGCGCGTGCTGCGCGGGATGTGCCGACGTCATCGCAACCTGACCGTGGTGGGCGACGACGCGCAGAGCATCTACGCGTTCCGCGGCGCCTCGTTCCGCAACATCCTGGACTTCCCGCAGGAGTACCCGGGAACGACGATCATCGCCCTGGAGCAGAACTACCGCTCCACGCAGCCCATCCTCGACGCGACCAACACGCTGATCTCGCGCGCCGAGGAGCGCTACACCAAGAACCTCTGGACGCGGCGCGAAGGCGGCGAGAAACCGTGGCTCGTCTCGGTGCAGGACGAGGCGCAGCAGACGCGATTCGTCGTGGAACGGCTGCTCGAGCTGCACGAGTCGGGGACGCCGCTGCGCGAGATGGCGGTCCTGTTTCGCGCCGGCTACATGTCGGCCGACCTGGAGATCGAGCTGGCCAACCGCAAGATCCCGTTCGAGAAGTGGGGCGGCCTCAAGTTCCTCGAGGCGGCGCACGTGAAGGACGTGCTGGCCTTCCTGCGGATCCTGGAGAATCCGCGCGACGAGGTGAGTTGGTATCGCCTCCTCCTGCTGCTGCCGGGAATTGGTGACGCCACCGCGCGCGCGGCCATCAGCGCCATGGCGGCCGAGGCCTGGGATCCGCGCGCCTTCCAGCGATGGGCCGCGCCGCCCCGCGCCCGGCAGGCGCACGTGACGTTAGGCGCGCTCCTGGACCAGCTGGCGGGAGCGAGCGGTGGCGACCTGGGGCACGAGCTGGCGCGCGTGCGGCTGGTCTACGACGACATCCTGCGCGAGCGTTACGATCGCGTGGAACCTCGGCTGGCCGACCTCGACCAGCTGCAAGTCATTGCCGGCGGCTATCCCTCGCGCGGTGCCTTCCTCGCCGCGCACGCCCTCGAGCCGCCGCAGGCCACGCAGGACCTGGCGGGCGGCACCACCGACGAGGACGACGCGCTGGTCCTGAGCACGGTCCACAGCGCGAAGGGCAAGGAGTGGGACGCGGTCTTCCTCATCTGGGCCGTCGACGGCTTCTTCCCGATGGCGCGCGCCATGAACGACGACGAGGAGCTGGAGGAGGAACGACGCCTCATGTACGTGGCGCTCACGCGCGCGCGCAACCACCTCGCCATCACCTATCCGCTCAACTCGTACGGGAGTCGCCGCGGCGCGGACTATTCCATCGACCAGATGTCGCGCTTCCTCGATCGGGGCGTGCGCGAGCAGATGGAGCGCGTGGTGCCACGCTGGGACGACGCCCCCGCCTCCGACGCCGCACCACCGGCCGCGAGTCCCGCCGTGGACCTGCGCGCCCTGATGCGACAGCGCTTCAGCGGGGGAGGGGCATCATCCGCAGGGTGAGCAGGACGTAGCCCGCCACACCGGCCATCCCCGCCAGCCACCCCCAGCGCAGCATGGTGCCGCGCCAGCGTGGATGGGCGAGCGCCACCAGCCACACGGCCACGCCGACGCCCAGGGCGGTCGCCGCCGGCTGCCACGCGGCCGCCACCACCCGCGGGCGCGCAAAGGCGCGCAGCGACGCGATGGGCGGTCCTTGCAACTGACGAGGACGTTGCAGCCGAGCGATCACCAGGCTCCGGCGATAGACGACGATCGACGCCACCAACGACATCCCGCCCACTGCGGCGGTCCCGACCGCCAGGTGCCACCACGGCACCGGCGCGCGCTCGAACGTCCGTGGCGGCACCACCGGGCGCAGCGACGCCTCCACCTCGCGCACATCCCGCCACAGCGGAACGCGCGCCGAGCCATCGCCCGGCGTGTGACGGTCCTTCGAGGAGGTGCGACGCGCGGAACGAGCGCTCATGAGGGGCGGGGCGACGACGATCCTACGCTATCCCCCACCCCCGCGGGGGCGCTAGACGCCGCCGGCGCCTCGAGCCAGCGCCGCAGGCGGGCGAAGGGGTCGTCGAGGGCCGCGGTCGCCGCCGTTGCGCCTGCGCCGTCACGGTCGAGCGGCGTCCCGCCTCCCGCACCCTGGTCGTCTCGCACCAGCCGAGTGACGAGGGCGATGGTGTGCGGGAGCGAACGCCCGGTGCGGTCATGGATCGCCTCGAAGAGCCAGGGATCGGCCGAGTAGACCTGACGCGCCAGGAGCGAGGCGTTGTCGAGGGGGAGGCGTTGCAGCCGCTCGCGCGGGATGGCGGGGAGCCGCGGCGCCAGGTCGCGCAGCAGGACCTGCCGCATGCGGGCGAAGACGGTGTCGCGCGCCGCGACGCGCCCCGCCGAATCGCCCGGATGCGCGCGGTACGCGGAGTCGACGGCGGCGAGCGTCGCCCCCCAGAACGCCCCCAGCAGCTTCCCGTCGCCCCACGCCGCGGCCAGCGCGCGCCCCGAGCGCACGTCGCCTCGCGCGCCGAACAAGCCCTGGGCCCCGTTCGCCCCCC
>CAZVDJ010000436.1:0-4459 GCA_964626245.1 uncultured Gemmatimonadaceae bacterium | reverse complement strand
GGGTCGCGGACGAGGTCCTGCGCACCTGGAACGCGCCGGCGACGCTGAGACTGGATGGCCCCTACACCATCGTGGCGTCGCGCGAGGTCACCGGCGACGTGGCGGTGGTGGGCGGGACGCTCACGATCGAGGGGCGCGTGACGGGGCGCGTCGTGGCGGTGAACGCCGACGTGCAGCTGACGGCCGGCGCCCGCGTGGACGGCGAGATCCTGGTGGTGGGGGGGCGCGTGACCGGGACCGACATCGCGACCGTGGGCGGGCAGGTGCGCACGTACCGAGCGCGCATGGAGTACGCCCGCGCCGGCGACCGCATGACGCGTCCCGGCGAGCCAGAGGTGCCGTGGTGGCGGCGCCGGGAGCGACGCCGCGACGTGTGGGGTGACCTGCGCCTCATTTCGGCGCGCACGTACAACCGCGTGGAGGGACTCCCGATCTTCCTGGGGCCGGCCTTCGGGCGTGATTTCTCCTGGGGGCGCGTGGCGGTGGATGCCTTCGGCGTCTGGCGCAGCGCCGACGGATTCGAGTGGAAGCCGGAGAACATCGGGCACTCGCTCAAGACCGAATTGCAGCTGGGGGCCGGCGGCGGCGTGCGACTGGGCGGGCGCCTGTACGATCTCGTCGAGCCGGTGGAGTCGTGGCACCTCTCCGACGAGGAAGTCGGACTCGCCTCGGTCCTGCTGCACCGCGACTACCGCGACTACTTCGACACCCACGGCGGCTCGGTCTATGGCCAGCTGTTCCGCGGCTCCGCGCTCGACGTCACCGTGAGCTACGCCGACCAGCGCTGGGGCGACCGGCGCACGCGCGACCCCTGGACGCTCTTCCGCAACACGCAGCCGTGGCGAGCCAACCCGGTCCTCGACGAAGGGGCGTTTCACCTGCTGAACGGGACCCTGCGCTATGACACGCGCAACGACCGGGGCAATCCGTGGTCGGGATGGTACCTGCTGGCCGACTACGAGTACGGCACCGGGCGCATCTCGAACTACGGTCTCGCAGCAGCGGGGACGCGCACCGAGAACCTCGACGGACGCACCGTCTACGATCGGCTCTTCATCGACGTGCGCCGCTACAACCGCATCTCGCCCGAGGCCTCGCTCAACCTGCGGCTCGCCGCGGGCGGCTGGCTCTCGGGAGACGACCTGCCGCTGCAGCGCCGCTTCTCGGTTGGTGGACCGGGGACGCTGCCCGGATACGACTTCCGCCGCTCCCTTGGCACGCGCGATGTCTGGCAGTGCTCCACGCCTCCACTGGCCGACGCCTCCCATCCCATCGGCTCGCCCGCGTTGTGCGAGCGCTTTGCGCTGGCGCAGGCGGAGTTTCGCGGCGACCTGAACCTCGACCCGTTCGGCGTGCTCGATGAGGAACGGGAACACCGGCGCGCGGGCTGGGGACGCGGTCCCGAGTGGGTCCTCTTCGCCGATGCCGGCCGCGGCTGGCTGGTGGGCGAACCCGACAACGGGCTGACCTATCGCAAGGGATCGCTCCCCAGGCTTTCCACCTTCCGCGCCGACGTCGGAGTGGGACTCGTGCTGGACGACATCGGGATCTACCTCGCGAAGTCGGTCTCCGACGGCTCGGCGCCGGTGAACTTCTTCGTGCGGCTGAAGCCGCGATTCTAGGACTCCCTCGCGTGGTGCGCTGGCTTCCCGTTGTCCTGCTCGCCCTGGCGGCGTGGCGTGATCCTGCCCTCGGGCAGGGGCGCCCCGCCCTGGAGGTGACGCTCCCCCCGGCGGCGCAGCGCCGCGAGGAGGGGCCGTCCGTGCGCGCGCGCAACGTGCTGGCCGAGCGCTACGTGGCGGACCTGCTGCGCAACGGCTTCCCGGCGCGGCTGCACTTCCGGGCCGAGCTGTGGACCGCCAGTGGGCTGTTCAACTCGCGGCAACGGCGCTCGGAGTGGGACGTGCTGGTGCGGTACGACGCGCTGCGCCAGGAGTACGACGTGGTGCGCGTGCGCGGCGACTCGGTGCTGGCCGCCGTGCGCTTTGCACAGTTTGCCGACGTGGTGGCCGAGGTGGAGCGGCCGGTACGCGCCCCCATCGTCCCGCTGCCCGAGCGACGCCCGCAGTACTACTACGTGACGCTCGAGCTGGAGATGCTCTCGGTCTCCGACCTGGACGAGGTGGAGCGCTGGCTGCGGGGCGAACTCAAGCCCGCCGTGCGCGGCGAGCGCAACCCGGGCACCGCGGTGGGGCGCGGGATGCGCACCCTCCTGGCGCGCGTCCTGGGCGGCGAGATGCGACGACTCGAAGCCCGCAGCCAGACGTTCAGGCCCTGATCGCGGACTTCGGGTGGTGCCCGTGGCCGTGCCCGTGGCCATTCGCATGGCCATTCGCATGGCCATGTTGTTGGCCGTGCGCGTGGCCGGGATGGTGTCCGTGGTGCGAACGCCCCTCCAATTCCTCCAGCCGGTGCAGCGTCGCCTCGCCGTAGAAGAACTTGATGTAGCGCGCCTGGATCGGCGTCAGGCGCCGCACTGCCCAGCTGAGGTGCACGAAGTGCGGCTCCACGGGAGTGTGCAGCGGGTACATCCCGATCTCGCTCGGCAGGCGATTGGACTTGCGCGTGTTGCACGACGAGCAGGCGGTGACGACGTTCGTCCACTCGTTGGAGCCGCCGCGGGAGAGGGGGATGAGGTGGTCGCGCGTGAGCGCCTCGCGCGGCTTGAGGTCGTTGCCGGTGCGGCCGCAGTACTGGCACCGATACTCGTCGCGGGCGAAGAGGAAGGTGTTGGTGACCTGCCGGCGGAACTTGCGCGGGACGTGGATGAACTTCGTCAGGCGGATGACCGCCGGGCGCGGGACCGTCAGGCGCTCGGACCGAACGAGGCGACCATCGTCCGCTTCGACGATCTCCGCCTTCCCGTCGATGACGAGGCGGAGCGCGCGCTTGAGCGGCACCATGGTGAGCGGCTCGAACGAGGCGTTGAGTGCGAGACAACCGACGATCACGCGGCCCTCCTCACGGGGGAAACGCAAACTCCCGCCGGTAGCTGGCGGGAGTCGCGATGGAACACTACAACCGGACGACGCGGCACATGGGCCGCCCGCTTCCCTGCCGCGCGACACGGCCGGGCTCCACGGTACTCAGGTACGCCAGTTCCTCGCGACAGCGCAGCAGCGACGCTGCCAGCCGGGGGGCCGGATGCCGCAAGGCCACCCTTCCCACCATGCCGCGCGTGCGATGTCTCGGACTCATCGACTCAGGGCAGCCGACGGGACCGGGGTGAGCCACCCGTAGCGATCGGGGAGGCGCCCCTTGGCGATGCCGAGGAACTCAGATTGCAGCCGGCGGGTGACCTCCCCGGGCCTGCCGTCTCCCACGTCCACCTGGTCCACGGACCGGATGGGCGTGAGTTCGGCGGCGGTGCCGGTGAAGAACATCTCGTCGGCGATGTACAGCATTTCACGCGGGATCTGCTGCTCCCGCACCTCGTAGCCCATGTCGCGGGCCAGCGTGATGATCGTGTCGCGCGTGATGCCGTGCAGGATTCCCGAGCTGATGCCCGAGGTGTAGAGCACGTTGTCCCGCACGAGGAAGAGGTTCTCGCCGCTCCCCTCCGACACGTAGCCGAAGGAATCGAGCATGATCCCCTCGCTGTATTCGTCCTGTCGCGCCTCGAGCTTGGAGAGCTGCGAGTTGAGGTAGTTGCCGCCCGCCTTGGCGAGCGCGGGGAAGGTGTCGGGCGCGGCACGACGCCACGACGACACGCGCACGTCCACCCCCTTCTCCAGTGCCTCGGCGCCCAGGTAGACCGGCCACTTGTAGGCGATGATGAAGCACTCGACCGGGACCCCGATGGGATAGAACCCCATCTGCTGCCCGGTGCGCACCACCAGCGGCCGCAGGTAGCACTCGCGGAGGTCGTTGGCGGCGACCGTATCGACAGTGGCCTGCATCAGGTCGTCGACCGAATAGCGCAACGGCATCCGGTAGATCCGCGCCGAGTCCAGCAGGCGGCGCATGTGCTCGCGCAGGCGGAAGACCGCACCGCCCGACGGCGTGTCGTAGCACCGGATTCCCTCGAAGACCGACGACCCGTAGTGCACGACGTGCGACATCACGTGCAGGGTCGCGTCCTCCCAGTTCACGAGCTCGCCGTCGCGCCAGATCCTGTCCGTTCGCCCGGACGATGCGTCCGCCATGCGGGTCTCCATTGGAGGGCCAGTCAAGAATAACGCGCGGGGGGAGCGGTCGGGAGTGTGCCGGCATTCGAGCGGGTGGGCGTCCGCGCCCGGGCGCACCCCTGCCGAGGCGCGAACCGCGCCGGCGCGACGCCCGGGATCGGGGCGTGCCTCACACGCGGGTTTCCGCGCGCCAGCGCTCCAGCGCGTCGCGGGCGCCCTGCACCGCCCGGAAGTCGTCGGCGGGCGGGGCGATGAGTGCGCCGTCGCGCACCCTCGGCTCGCCGTCCACCAGCACCAACGTTGCGCTGCGCCCGGCGACGGCCCAGACGAGC
>CAZVDJ010000435.1:1415-4462 GCA_964626245.1 uncultured Gemmatimonadaceae bacterium | reverse complement strand
GCAGGTGCTGCGCGAGGCGTTCCGCGTGCTGCGCCCCGGCGGGCGACTTGCCGTCTCGGACGTGGTCCTGCGCGGCGACCTTCCCCCCGCCGTCCGCGAGAGCGTGGCGCTCTTCACCGGTTGCGTGGCCGGGGCGCTGGAGGAAGGCGAATACCTCACCCTGCTGCGCGCCGCCGGCTTTCGCGATGTGTCGGTGGAGCCGACGCGCATCTACAGCGCCGACGATGCGCGCGCCCTCGTACAGGCGGCTGGGCTCGACGCAGAGGCGCTCGTCCCGCAGGTCGAAGGGCGCGTGATGAGCGCCTTCGTGCGCGGCGTGCGCCCGTAGGGGCCACCACGCGCGCCGGCACCGGCGACGACGCGTGCGATGACCGTCAGGCTGGCGAAGCGGGGGGATGGGCGCCACCATTCCGCCTCCTTTCTCCCGCCCGCATGTCCGACACCATCCCGCTTTCGCGTCGCCTGATCGCCGAGGCCCTCGGCACCGCCCTCCTGGTCATCCTCGGGACCGGATGCGTGATGACCAACCAGATCACCCAGGGGGCGTTGGGGCTGACGGGACTCGCGTTGACGTGGGGCTTCCTGGTCACGGCGCTCGTCGGCACGCTGGGCGGGATCTCGGGGTGCCATATCAACCCGGCAGTCACCGTGGGACTCACCGCCGGCGGCAAGCACCCCGTCCGCGAGATGGTTCCCTACGTGGTGGCGCAGTGCGTGGGAGCGACGATGGGTTCGCTCGTCCTCCTGGCCACACTGGGGAACGTCTCCAACATGGGGGCCACGATCCCGACCGTCTCGGTGGGGACGGCGCTCGCCATCGAGTTCTGGCTGTCCTTCGTCCTCATGGCGACGGTGCTCGGCTCCACGGCGGATGAGAAGTGGGGCGGGGGCGGGGCGGCGATTGCGATCGGGATGGCGGTGGCACTCGACGTGTTGATGGGTGGGCCCCTCACCGGCGCCTCGATGAATCCGGCGCGCTCATTCGGCCCGGCGGTGGTCGGCGGGCGCTGGGACTCGCACTGGGTGTACTGGGCCGCCCCGATCGGTGGCATGGTGGCGGCGTCCGCCGTCATGCGCTGGTTGCGGGGCCGGTAGCGATGCGCGTGCTGGTGCAGCGCGTCTCGCGCGGCGAGGTGCGCATCCGCGACGAGGGCGGGGCGGGGGCGGCCGGGACGATGCGGCTGGCGGGGCGCATCGGGACAGGATTCCTCCTGCTCGTGGGCTTCACGCACGGTGACGGCGAGGCCGAGCTGCGCTGGATGACCGACAAGGTGATCGGGCTTCGCCTGTTCGGCGACGACGAGGGGAAGATGAACCGGTCGTTAGGCGACGTGGCGGGCGGGCTCCTCGTCGTCTCGCAGTTCACGCTCTACGGCGACGCGGCCAGGGGGCGTCGCCCGTCGTTCATCGATGCGGCGCGACCCGAGGAGGCGATTCCCCTCTACGAGCGCTTTCTCGAGATGCTGCGTGCATCGGGCGCGGCGGTGGCCAGCGGCGAGTTCGGCGCCTCGATGGAGGTGGAACTGGTGAACGACGGGCCGGTGACGCTCTGGCTGGAGCGCCACCCGCCAGCTGCGCCGGCCTCCGGGGCCGCATGAGCGCGCTGACGACCGGCGGACTCCGCGTGATCCTGGCGTCGCAGTCGCCGCGGCGCCGCGAACTGCTGCACCAGGTGGGCATCGCGCACGACGTGATGCCGGCCGACGTGGATGAGACGTACCTCGTGCACGAGGCCCCGGCGCCGCACGCCGAGCGCCTGGCCCGCCTGAAGGCAGCCACGCTGGCCGCGGAGCATCCGCACGCGCTGGTGATCGGCGCCGACACCATCGTGGTGATTGACGGGATGGTGCTGGGGAAGCCGGCCGACGCCGCCGACGCGCACCGGATGCTGGAGCGGCTGAGCGGGCGCACGCACTGGGTCTACACCGCTGTTGCCGTGGCGCGCGATGGCGCGCTCGTCTCCGGCGTGGAAGCGGTGGAGGTGACCTTTCGCCCCCTTTCGACGCGACAGGTGCAGGAGTACGTGGCGACGGGAGAACCGATGGACAAGGCCGGAGGGTATGGCATCCAGGGGTTCGGTGCCACGCTGGTGGAGCGCATCCACGGCGACTACTTCGCGGTGATGGGGCTGGCGCTCGGGCGGCTCGTGCTGCTGCTGCGTGAGGTTGGGGTGACGTACCATTTCGGCACGCTGGTGGACGCGCGACCGCCACAATGAGCCGGGGGCCCGCGCGCGGCGCGGGCCCCCGGGCTTCACCTTCCGTTGCACCATGGCCGGGGCGCCGATGGCGGCACCCCCGGCGTCGGTCAGCGGTTCATGCGTTCGCGCATGGCGGCGAGGTTCTTGTCGTAGACCTTCTGCTGGTCGGCGGTGAGGACGGTGCGGATCTCGTCCTGCTGCTTGGTCATGAGCTCGCGGCGCTTGGCCATGGCTTCCGGGCCCGGGCGCTCGCCGGGGGTCATCTGCGGCATCTCCTTCTGGTACTTGGCCTGGATCGCCTCGACCTTGGTCTTCTGGGCGGCGTCGAGCGTGATCCCTTCAAAGAGCATCTCCATCATGCGTCCGCCGCCGCGTCCTCCCTGCGGCGGTCCGCCCTGCGCGTGCACGGTCGGGGCGGCGATGGCGAGGAAGAGTGCGGTGACGGCGAGGGACATCCACGAGCGTTTCACGGGGCCTCCGAACGGAAGGGGACGAGCGATCCCGCCGCGACCTGGGCGAGCGGGAGGTGAGCGTCGATGCGGTCGAGACAAGGCCGCAAGGGACCTGCCAACGGTCAACGCGGCAACCAGTGCCGGTGACCGACGCCAACAACTATGCGCCGCGGGTTGGACTGGGCAAGGCAGGGCGTCGTTAAGCTGCGAGGCGGGTGATACCCCGCTAGGGGGTGCGGGTCCCGGCAGCGTACGTCCGCTGCCAGTGCTCCACTTTCGTCAGGACGTCATCGACCGTGATGAGCGGCATCCGGCCCGGGCGGTTCTCCATGCTGACGGGGTAGTCCTCTCCCGGGTCGCCGTACGCGTCCACCAGCAGGTCGTGGTAGGCGCGA
>CAZVDJ010000435.1:0-1405 GCA_964626245.1 uncultured Gemmatimonadaceae bacterium | reverse complement strand
GATACGGGCCGGTGCGGCGCGGATTGGTGTAGCCCATGAGGGAGATGACCGGGCGCTGGAGGGCGACGGCCATGTGCAGCGGGCCGGTGTCGGGGGCCAGGACCAGCGCCGAGCCGTCGATGATGGCCACGAGCTTCCGCAGTCCGCTCCCCAGGGCGGAGAGCGGCTTGTGCCGCGCCAGCGCCATGATCTCCGCCTCGGCGGCGAGCTCCCGCGGCGAGCGTCCGCCCACGAGCACCGGTTGCAGGCCGTAGTCGGCATAGAGAATGTCGGCCACCTGCGCCCAGCGCTCGGGGAGCCAGTCCTTCTCCTCCTTGCTGGTGGCCACCACGATGGCCGCAGTGGGGCGGTCGATGGGCGCGAAGAAGTCGCGCTGCCACTCGCGCTCCGCTTCGGTGGGGCCCAGGTGCCACTCCACCGGCTCGTGCGGGATTCCCAACGCCTGCAGGAACTCGAAGTACTGGTCCTGCACGTGCTGCCCCTCGGGATGCGGGGGGATGCGGTGGGTGGTGAAGAGCCAGTTGAGGTCGCGCGCGCGCGCCTTGTCGAATCCCAGCTTGACCGGGGCGCGCGTGAACGAGGTGACGAGTCCCGCCTTGAAGTAGACCTGCAGGTTGAGGACGAGGTCGAACGGGCGGCGGCGCAGCGCCCGCTTCACGTCGACGAACGCCTGGCGCCCGCGTGCGCGATCGAAGAGGACGATCTCGTCGACGTGCCGATGGCCGCGCACCAGGGTGGCAGGCCCCGGTTGCAGCACCCAGGAGATGTGGGCGACGGGGTGGTGGCGCTTGAGCGCGTTGAGCACCGGGAGGACGTGCACCGCATCGCCCACGGCGCTCATCATCACGATGCCGATGCGGTCCAGCCGCACGTCGGACAGGGAGCGCGTGCTGCTCATGGCATGTAGGCTTCCATCGCCAGCGCGCGGTGGGCGGCCTCCACCGCCTCGTCCTGCAGCAGGCGCTGGTGCAGCTGCTCCAGCTCCTCGTCGGTGAAGCCGGCGCCGAGCTGGCGGCGCCACTTGCGCACCGATCGCGCGAGGCGCTGGAAGTTGGCCTCGCGCAGGTTGGGGTCGCTGGGCGGGACGAAGCGCACGCGATCCACGTCCAGGACCGCCGGGTGCAACTCGCCGGCGTCGTCGGGGACCAGGAGGATGTTCTTCACGTTGAGATCGGGGTGCCAGGCGCCGGCCTGCGTGAGGGTGCCGAGCAGGGCGGCCACGGGGGCCACCAGGCGCCGGCGATCGTCCTCGGTCACCGCCGCCTGCAACGCCGCCGCCAGGTCGTGCCCGGGCAGCTCGATCGACATCACGTCGGCCCGACGCAGCAGCGGCCCGACGCGATAGGTGGCGAAGGCGGCGACGGGTGGCGTGGGAACGCCGGCGCGCGCCAGGAGGAGCGACGTC
>CAZVDJ010000434.1:0-4484 GCA_964626245.1 uncultured Gemmatimonadaceae bacterium | reverse complement strand
GCGGCCTGCCGCAGGTGGGGTTGGCCCTCAACAAGAGCACGGTGCTCTCCTCCGACGAGGCGCTCACGCTCGAGAAGGCGCCCGCCCGCGTCGCCATCGTCGGCGCCGGGGCAATCGGATGCGAGTTCGCCGATGTCTTCAACGCCTTCGGGAGCCAGGTACACCTGCTCGAGGTCCTGCCGACCATCCTGCCGCTCGAGGACGCCGACTGCTCGGCGGAGCTGTCGCGTGCCTTCAAGAAGCGAAAGATCAACGTCGTCACGGGCGCCCGGATCTCGAACGTGAAGGTGGGCAAGGACAGCGTCTCCCTCTCGGTGGAGTCGGGCGGCAGCAAGGAGGAGATCGCCGTCGACCAGGTGCTGGTCGCCGCCGGGCGCGCCCCGAATGTGGAGGACATCGGGCTGCAGGAGCTGGGGGTGCAGCTGACGGATCGCGGCTTCGTGAAGGTCGACACGGCCACCTACCAGACCACGGCCAAGGGGATCTTCGCGATCGGTGACGTGATCGGCGCGCCGATGCTCGCCCACAAGGGCTCGCGGGAGGGGCACATCGTGGCCGAGCTGCTGGCCGGGCAACATCCGCACGCGCTCAACTACGGCAACATCCCCAACGCCACCTACTGCCATCCCGAGGTGGCCTCGATCGGGCTCACCGAGCAGCAGTGCAAGGAGCGCAAGCTCGACTACAAGGTGGGGAAGTTCCCCTTCTCGGCGAATGGCCGCGCGCGCACGTCGGGTGAGACGGAGGGCTTCGTGAAGATCATCCGCGACGCGAAGTACGGCGAGATCCTGGGGGCGCACATCGTGGGTGCGCACGCCACGGAACTCATTCACGAGCTGGCCGTCGCGCGCGAGAACGAGTTCACCGTCGAGGAGGTCGACCTGGCGATCCACGCCCACCCGACGCTGTCGGAAGCGGTGGCGGAGGCAGCGCTCGATTCGTTAGGCCGAATGCTGCATGCGTAGCGAGACGGGGGACGGGGGACGGGAGTCGGAAGGGGGGCGCGCGCCGCGCGCCCCTTCGCCGTCTGGTGGCGGGCCGCACGGGGGTGCTGGCGAACCGCGCCGGCCATTGTCGATCGTCGACCTGGGCGTCATGCCGTACGCCGAGGCGCTGACCCTGCAACGGGAGGTGGCGCGGGCCAGGATTGCCGGCACGATCGACCACGACGTGCTGCTCCTGGTGGAGCACCCGCCGGTCATCACGCTCGGACGTGCGTCGAAGGACGCGCACCTCGTGGCGTCCGGCGCCTTGCTCGAGGCGCGGGGGGTGGAGCGCTTCGAAGTGGATCGCGGGGGCGACGTGACCTTTCACGGACCTGGTCAGCTCGTGGGCTACCCGATCCTGGACCTCAAGCACCATCGGCAGGACCTGCACTGGTACCTTCGCCAGGTCGAGGAGGCGCTCATCGTGGCGCTTGCCGAGTTGGGTGTCGCTGCCGGCCGTTCGCCAGGCTACACAGGCGTCTGGGTCGAGTCGCGCAAGATCGCGTCGATCGGCGTCCACGCCCGCGATTGGGTCACCTGGCACGGCTTCGCCCTCAACGTCACGACCGACCTCTCGTTCTTCGACCTCATCGTGCCGTGTGGCATTCGCGATGTGGTGATGACGTCGATCGCTGCCGAACGTCCGGGCACTACCCCGTCGATGCATGAAGCACGACATGAGGTGGCGCGCGCCTTCGGCCGCGTATTCGCCCTGGAACACCGGCCCGTGGCCCCCACTCGGCTGCAAGAGCAGCTCGCCGAGACCGCGCCCGCCCGCTAGCCGACGTCGGCGCTGCCGGGCGGGATCGCGATGATCGCGTAACTCACCAAACGGCTTGGGGTACTGCACCGGGACCGAGTAGATTACTCGCGCCCGGTGCCGCAGGTGGCACCGGCGGCCCAATCGCTGCCACACACGCCTTCCATGCGAACAACACCTGTGCGTCGCGCGACACTCGTCGCGAGCTCGACGCTGCTGACTCTCTTCGTCGCGGCATGCGGCGATAGCCGCGTCAATGCGCTCGACCTGGGGATCGGCAAGGACTCTGTCCTCAAGATCATTGGCCAGGGCGCCCCTGCCGGCGACACGCTGCCGAACGTGTACCAGCACATGCAGTTCTTCACGGACAGCAAGATGTTCGACGTCTACATGTTCGATCCCAAGAACCGCGACAAGCTCGATGACCCGCTCGTGCTCGACAAGGAGCTCACGCCGGTCATCCTGGTCGAGGGGAAGCTCGAGGGAACGGGGTGGCGGTACGCGGACGAACTCACGCAGCAGTACAAGCTCCCGATCCGTACGCCGGTGACGGTGCAGAAGTAAGGCGTACGAGCGTAGCGCTTCCGCCAGGACGGACCAGGGCCGGCCAGGCACAGCAAACGAGGATCAAGACGGCAAGGGGGGCGCTCCACTCACGGAGCGCCCCCCTTGTCCTTCGTCCCCGTGTCGACGGAAGCCCTGCTCGGCGTCGGAATGCGTCGTCAGGTGCGTGCTGCACCAATCAATGTGAGGCCGAATGCACAGCGGGCCCCACCTTTCGGTGGAGCCCGCTGCTTCGTTCTTCAGGCGCTACGCTGCGTTAGCAGCCGGCGCCCTTGACGCAGGTGCCGGTCGAGAGACCGTCGCCCGCGGTGGTCATACCGACCGCGCGGATGAGCTGACCGTTCGCGATCGCCGGAGAGACACCGCTGAGGGTGTAGGTCCAGAAGCGATCGACGCCCTGATCGAAGATCGTCGGGTTGGTGCCAGCGACCGCATCGACCTTGCCGAGGTAGACCCAGCGGCCCGGCGCGGTGAGACGGTAGAAGGCAACCTGCGGGAACGGCACGTTGGTGATAACCGTGCTGGTCTTCGCACGGGCCTGGATGGTGCTGCCGCCCGTCACGGTACCGACCCCGAAGACGTACCACTTGCCACCCGCGCCGAGCGAGGTGATCACCGCACCGGCCGGAACCTGGCCAGCGAGGATCGCAGCGCCCTGGAAGGCCGACACGAACGGCGGGGTCGTGAAGGTGACGCCCGACGCCGTGTAGGCGCGGATGTCGAAGACCTGGGCGACGACACCAGTCGGCTTGTAGCCGGCGCTGAGCGCCACCGGGGCGAGCGAGTCGGCCGTAGCGACCGAGTCGATGCCGCGCAGGAAGTTGATCGGCAGCGTGAGGCCAGCGGCGCCGAAGGCACCGAGGCCGCCCACCACGTTGGACAGAGGAGCGCCGGCGAACGGAGCCTTGTAGTCCGCGAAGAAGCTGCGCGGGAAGTACAGGGTGTCCGTGTTGGCCGCGCCCGCCTGCATGCCGGGGTACTTCAGGCCGAGCGCGCCGTCGAGGACTTCGAGCTCGTCGGTCGCGTTCGGGACGAAGGCCACCGACGCGCCACCCGTGAGGGTCGCGGGGAAGCCGATACCGGTGATAAGCGGCTGCGCCACGTCCACCGCCACCGTCTTGCTGATCGGGGCAGACTGGTTGCCGGCCCGGTCGACGATGTAGGTCTCGAACGTGTAGTAGCCCGCCGAATCCGACGCAGCAGCCGGGGTGTAGAGATCGCCCGTTGCGCCACCTGACAGGTTGATGCCCGAGCCGTAGACCTGGGTGGTGTCGCGGCGGTACGTGTTGTCCGTCGCGTCAATCGCCCCGAGGCGTCGAGCGTACGTGCAGGTCGAGCTCACGACCACACCGACCACGCAGCTCGTGCCAGACGGCGCAAGGCGCGTGATGCGGATGAACTGCGGCTCGAGGCCAACGGTGGTGCCGAAGCCCGAGCGCGTGTCGCGATAACGCACGCCGAACCGCGCCGAGTCGGCACGGAAGACGTTCGCAACGCCGGTCTCGTTCGACAGGATGCGGGTGTTCTGCAGCGTGTCGAGCGCCGGGAGCACGATCGCGGTATCAAGCGCCGCGGTCAGGTACTCAAGCGCAGGCGCGCTGGTATCCACACCGAAGTTCTCCGTGCCCGGCGACGTGGTCGTGTTGCCGAGGTACGTGGTGGTGACGTTGCCCAGCAGGTCCTTCTCGGTCACGCGGCCGTTGTAGGCGTTGACCGTGAAGTCGGCCGGGTTTTCCGGGATGTTCGTGGTGTTGGCCGTGTGGCCGACCCACGCGGTGCTGGAGACCGCACGATCCTCGTACTCGTACACGTCGGTCGACGCGGCCGCCTGGCCGACGCCGGCGTCAGCACCACGAGCGCGCGAGAAGACGCCCGCCCGCGACGTGTCGTGACGGAACGACGCGTTGGCCCAGTGGTCGTTCGTGGAAGCCGTGATGAACTCGTAGGTCGCAGTCGCCGGGCCGAGCACGTCGATGCGAACCGGGACCTGCGACGCCTGCACCATGACGGCGCCGTTGGCGAAGCGGATCGTGCTGTTGCCGGTGGCGTCGACGCCAGCGGGGCCAGCGTTGCCATCAGCGCGCAGCGAGGCGGCGACGCCCGGCTGCACGGTCGAGTTCGTGATGCCCGCGCAGGTGAAGTTCGCGGTGAACGGAGCCGTGGCGTCGGTGACC
>CAZVDJ010000433.1:0-4487 GCA_964626245.1 uncultured Gemmatimonadaceae bacterium | reverse complement strand
GGTGCGAGACGGCAGTGGCCTTTCGCGACACAACGTCGTGACACCCGAGGCACTCGTGCGTTTGCTCGACGCGATGCGGCGGTCGCCGCACTTCAACACCTTCTACGATGCCCTTCCGGTGGCCGGCGTCGACGGGACCATCGGCAGCCGCATGCGCGGCACGCCGGCGCAGGGGAACGTCCGCGCCAAGACCGGCACGCTCGACATGGTGCGCTCGCTCTCGGGCTACGTCACCACCGCCGACGGACGACTGCTCCTGTTCAGCATCCTCTGCAACAACTGGACGGTGAGCGTGCGCGAGGTGGAACGCGTGCAGGACGTCATCGCCGTGCAGCTGGCGGGAATGCGCCTGTCGGGAGGACCCCGCTGATGCTCACCGTTGCCGAGGCCAGCGCCCGAAGCCTGGCCGGCATCCAGCCGCTGGGGACCGAGCGCGTTCCGCTGCTCGACGCCGTGGGGCGTATCCTCGCCGCCGACGCCGTCGCCGGCTACACCCTTCCCCACTGGGACAACTCGGCGATGGACGGCTACGCCGTGCGCGCCGCCGACATTGCCCACGCCAGCCCCGCGACGCCGGTGCAGCTCACGGTCACCGAGACCGTGGCCGCCGGCGAGTTCCCGACCATTCCGGTGCGCGAGGGACTGGCCACCCGCATCATGACGGGCGCCCCGCTCCCCGAGGGGGCGGACACGGTGGTGCGCGTGGAGGACACCGACGGCGGGCTGCAGGTGGTGAGCGTCCGCGACGCACGCGACAGCCGCAAGAACATCCGGCCGCGGGGCGAGGACTTCGTGGCCGGGCAGGTCGTCATTCCCGCCGGAACGCTGGTGGCCCCCGCGCAGGTGGGAGTCCTCGCCTCCCTCGGGCTGCCGGCCATCGAGGTCTTCCGCCGCCCGACGGTCGCCATCCTCGGCTCCGGCGACGAGCTCGTCGACCTGGACCGGTTCCACGAAGTGCTGGCCGGGCGTAAGATCGTCACGTCCAACTCGTACACGCTGAGCGCCCTGGTGCGGGCCAACGGCGGCGTCCCCCTCCTGCTGGGCAACGCGGCCGACACGCCGGAGTCGCTGCGCGTGCTGCTGGAACGTGCGCAGGGCGCGGACCTCATCGTGACCTCGGCCGGCGCCTCGGTCGGGGCGTTCGACTACACGCGCGACGTGCTGGCCTCGCTGGGGGCCACGCTCGACTTCTGGAAGGTGCGGATGCGTCCCGGCGCCCCCATCGGCTTCGGGGCGCTGCACGGCACGCCGTGGATCGGGCTCCCCGGCAACCCCGTCTCGGTGATGGTCACCTTCGAGCTCTTCGCCCGCCCGGTCATCCGCCGGCTGCAAGGGTTCACCCGGCTCTTCCGGCGCCCCACCCCGGTGGTGCTCGAGGAGCCGGTGTCCATCGGCGCGCGGCTGACGCACTTCCTTCGTGGCATTGTCCGTGTAGGCCCCGACGGCGGGCTGGTCGCGCGCCTCACCGGCCCCCAGGGATCGGGGATCCTCACGTCCATGGCCCGCGCCAACGCGCTCCTGGTGGTCCCCGAGGAACGCCCGCGCTGCGAGGCGGGCGAGGTGGTGCACGCGCTCCTGATCGACGACGATGCGCAGCTGGCGGAGTCGTTTGCGCTGTGACGCCGGGGCGTGACGTGGACACGTGGAAGTCGTGGGAGGAGCAGCTGGCGGTGCTCCGCACGCGATTCGATGTCACCGAGACCACGGTGCCCTGCGCCGGGCGCTCGTTCACGCTCGCGCACCCACGCAACGCCGAGTCGCTGATCGATGAGGCGGAGTTCGAGCAGGACGAGCGACTCCCCTACTGGGCCGATGTCTGGCCCTCGGCCCGTGTGCTGGCCGAGCACCTGGTGCGCCACAAGGGAAACGGTCGCCGGGCACTGGAGCTGGGGTGCGGCAGCGGGCTGGTCGCATGCGCGATGGCGGCCGCGGGGTATCGCGTGACCGCCACCGACTACTACGCCGACGCGCTGGACTTCACGCGCGTGAACGTGGCGCGCAACACGGGGCGACACGCCGCCACGCGGATGGTCGACTGGCGCAACATGCCGCGCGACCTGGGGCGCTTCGACCTGGTCGTGGCCTCGGACGTCCTGTACGAGCACACGCACGGCGAGCTGGTGGCCGACGCGGTCCTGGAGACGCTCGCCGACGACGGCTATGCGATCATCGCCGATCCCGGGCGGTTGTCGCTGGCGAACTTCCTGGCCGAAATCGAGGAGCGCGGGCTGGCGGTCGAGGAGCGCTGGGAGGTTCCCTTCGCCGAGGAGGGACAGCGGCACACGGTGCAGCTGTACGCACTGCGCGTGCGGTAGCCCGCGCGCCTGGCGCGCACGGGCGCGCGCCCTCGCCGCCAGCCTGCTACGGCGTCACCTTCTCGCCGCACCCCGTGCGCTTCGCCCCGTCGAAGACGATGGTGGCCGAGTGGGTCCAGCGGCGGTCGGCCATCGTGTCCTGGCACGCCTTCTCCTCGAGCGACACCTCGAGCGTGTGCGCCTCGGGCGCCTGCGTGACGGCCACCCAGCGCAGCGTGCTGCCGTCGCGCTGCGGCGCGGTGGAAGGAAAGCGGATCCCGTTGGGATAGTCGGGCGTGGTGTAGATGAGTCCGTCCACGCGCACCTGCACGCCCCAGAAGGGCTCGTTCCCCTGCAGGCGGAAGGCGCCCTCGGTGTCGGGCCTTCCTTGCGGGAGCGCCGACGTCTCACCCGCCACCGGTGCCCCGGGCACCGACGGCGACGCCGCGTTGGGCAATGCAGGCGGCGTTGCGCCTGACGAATCACCGGCCGGCGCCTTCCCCTCGCCCCCGCACGCGCCACCCACGACGAGCGCCGTCACCCACCATGTCGCGCGACTCCACCTCCAGAGCGCGCCCTTGCTCACCCGCGTCCTCCACGTGCCACGCATGCTGCGGTTCCCTCAGTCGTTCGTGTCCAGTCGTTGGGCCACCACTTCGGCAATGTCGTACACCGGCACCGAGCTGCCGAGTTTCGTCCCGGCATCGCTCAGCATCGTCATGCAGAACGGGCAGGCCACCGCGACGGCCTCCGCGCCGGTGGCGAGCAGTTCCTTCTTGCGCTCCACGTTGATGCGTTCGCCCACGCGCTCCTCCATCCACATGCGCCCGCCGCCGGCCCCGCAGCACAGCCCACGGTCGCGCGAGCGCGGTGCCTCCACCAGCTGCACCACCGGCAGCGCGCGCTTGATCGCCTCGCGCGGGGCGTCGTACACGTCGTTGTAGCGCCCCAGGTAGCAGGAATCGTGATAGGCCATCACCAGGGCCTGCCCCTCGTCGTGCTTCAACGGCACGCGCCCATCGGCGAGCAGGCGCTCGATGTAGGTGGAGTGGTGGATGACCTCGTAGTTTCCGCCCAGCTGGGGGAACTCGTTGCCCACCTGGTGAAAGCAGTGCGGGCACGATGTCACGATGGTCGTCACGTCGTAACGGTCGAGCGTCTCGATCGCCTGCTTCGCCAGCATCTGGTAGAGGTACTCGTTCCCCATGCGGCGCGCCGGGTCGCCGTTGCAGCTCTCCTCCTGTCCCAGGATCGCGAACCGGATCCCGGCCGCCTTGAGGATGCGCGAGAAGGCCACCGTCGTCTTCCGGGCCCGGTCGTCAAACGACCCCATGCAGCCGACCCAGAACAGCACGTCGGGACGCTCGCCGCGTTCCCACAGCTCGGCCATCGTCGGGATGTCGAGCCCCTCGGCCCATTTGGCCCGCTCGGCCGGCTGGAACGCCCACGGCGAGCCGTTGCGCTCCATCGCCTCGAAGGCCGGGAGCACCTCCTCGGGAAAGCGCGACTCGGTGAGCACCAGGTTGCGCCGCATCTCGTTGATGATCTCCAGCTGGTCGATGGAGACCGGGCACTCGTACACGCAGGCGCGGCACGAGGTGCACGCCCACAGCTCTTCCTCGGTGATGAAGTTGTCCAGCAGCTTGTGCTCGCCCAGCGCCACCCGCGTGGCCTCGTCATCCGGGGCGGCGCCGACGAACGGCATCCCGAAGACGTCGTCGCCACCCACGATGACCGGTGCGACCTCGAGCAGCCGCTGCCGCGTGTTGACCACGATCTTGCGCGGCGAGAGCGGTTTCCCGGTCAGGTTGGCCGGACAGACGGAGGTGCAGCGCCCGCACTCGGTGCAGGCGTAGCCGTCCAGCAGGTTCTTCCACGACAGGTGCGTCACGTCCGACGCGCCGAACACCTCGGCCTCCGTCTCCAGGTCCATCGCCTTCATCGCCCCCACCGTCCCCGGCCCGCTGGTGTTGGAGAGGAAGGTGTTGGGGAGCGAGACGATGACGTGCAGGTGCTTGGAGTACGGGAGGTAGTTCAGGAAGGTGAGGATCAGGAGCGCGTGCGCCCACCAGGACACGTCGTGCACCCACTGGATCGCGCCAGCGGGGAGCGACGCCATCCCCTGGGCCAGGGCGGCCGAGATGGGCTGCACCGAGGCCGGGAGCTCCGTGCCCGCGGCGCGCGCCGCGGCCG
>CAZVDJ010000432.1:0-4493 GCA_964626245.1 uncultured Gemmatimonadaceae bacterium | reverse complement strand
GATGCTGCCCGACCCGGCCCTCATCATCGCCGCCTGGGTGGTGGGCGGGGGCTACGCCCTGCTGCAGGCCAACAACCTGTCGGAACTCGCGGCCGCGCTGCCGCGGTCAGGCGGGCCGTACGTCTTCGCCCGGCGGGCGCTGGGCGGCTACGGCGGCTTCGTGGTCGGATGGGCCGACTGGCTCTCCCTCGTGGTGGCCACGGCCTACCTCCCGCTCGCGCTGGGCGAGTTCACGGCGCGGCTGATTCCGTCGCTGTCCGGGTGGGAGCCGGTCGTCGCGATTGCGACGCTGGCCGTGCTCCTGGCGCTGCAGCTGCGCGGGGTGCGGACCGGGAGCCGCGCGCAGGAGGTGGTCGCGGTCCTCAAGGGACTCGCGCTGGCCGGATTCGTCGTGCTCTGCTTTACCGCCACGCCCTCGGCGCCCGGCGACGCGGCAGCTGGCGCGGCAGCTGGCGCGTCCGGTGCCGCTAGCGGTGCAGCTGGCGGCGGCGTCCTCGTCGCGTTTGCCGGTGCCCTCCAGCTGGTCATCGGCGCCTACGGCGGGTGGTACGCGGCGGCCTTCTTCGGTGAGGAACAGACCAATCCCGGTCGGGACATTCCGCGCGCCCTGGTGGTTTCCGTCCTCCTGATGATGACGCTGTACGTCACGGTGAACCTGGCCTACCTCCGCGTGCTCCCCATGGCGGAGTTCAGCGCCACCAAGCTCCCCGCGGCCAGCGCGATGCAGCGCCTGATGGGTGGCGCCGCCGACCAGATGGTCACGGCACTCTCCGTGATCCTCATGGTGGGCATCGTCAACGCCCTGCTCATGATCGCCCCCCGCGCGCTCTTCGCCCTGGCGCGTGACGGCCTCTTCTTGCAGCAGGCGGCCACGGTGAACCGCGGCGGGACGCCCGTGGGCGCGACCATCGCCACGGTCGCCATCGCGGTCGCGCTCGCCCTCTCCGGGACCTTCGAGCGCCTCTTCGCGCTCACGGCGGTCCTGATGATCTTCGTCGACGCCACCAACAACGTCTCGCTGCTGGTGCTGCGGCGGCGCGAACCGGCGCTCGCGCGCCCGTACCGGGCCGTGGGAGCGCCGGCCACCACCGTACTGTCGCTCCTCATCGCGCTGGCGATGCTCGCCGGCTTCACGGCGAGCGACCCGCGAACCGCAGGCGTGGCCCTGGCGCTCATCGCCTGCTCCTATCCGCTGTACCGCTTCATTGCGCGCCGCTCCGCGCCGCCCGCCCCCTGATCCTCGGGCTACGCGCCGCGCCTCCGCCGCCTCCCCTTCCAGCGCCTTCCATGAGCGTCGTCAACCTCGCCGAGAAGTTCTCCCGCTTCGACGACCACTGGCATCCGCGCATCGTGGGCGCGCTCAACGGGCAGCACGTGAAGGTGGTCAAGTTGCTGGGTGCCTTCGACTGGCATCATCACGATGAGGAGGACGAGCTCTTCCTCGTCGTGCGCGGCACGCTTCGCATGGAGCTGCGAACGGGCGACGTCACCATTGGCGAGGGCGAGTTCTTCATCGTGCCGCGCGGCGTCGAACATCGGCCGGTGGCCGAGTCGGAGGTCCACGTGGTGCTCTTCGAACCGGCCAGCACGCGCAATACCGGCACCGTCGTCACCGAGCGCACCAGGGAGCGGCTCGACTGGATCTGAGCCCAACCTTTTCGTCGCCGGGAGTGTCCGAGTACGTTGATCGCCACCTCGCCCTCCCGCCGATGCCCCCTCGAACCCGGATCGCCGCATCGACGCTCGCGTCGTTGCTGCTGCTCACCCCCGCCGCGTGCGTCGTCGCCCCGCTTAAGCTCTCCACCGATGACTCGGCCGTCGTGCTGGCGCGCCAGGCCATCCAGGCGCCCGACCCGGGGCAGCGCGGCACGCTGGCGGTCAAGTCGCTCTACTACGGCAGCGGCACCGACAAGCGGCGGCCCGAGTACCGCGACTCGGTGACGATCAAGACCGCCACCGTCGACGGAAGCAAGCTGGCCGGCCCCCCCAACCCCGCGCAGGGAAAGATCCGCCGCGACTACTGGGGCTTCGACTTCACCAAGCTGCCGGTGAACGGGCGCGTCTGGTATCCCGATGCGCCCGGCCCGTTCCCGCTCGTGCTCATCGTGCACGGCAATCACAACATGAAGGAGTTCTCCGACCCCGGCTACCGCTACCTGGGCGAGCTCTTCGCGTCGCGCGGCTACATCCTGGCCTCGGTGGACGAGAACTTCCTCAACGGCTTCATGAACAACGAGAACGACGCCCGCGGATGGATGTTGCTCAAGCACCTGCAGGCCTGGCGCCGGTTCAACGATTCCACCGGGTCGCCGCTGCAGGGCAAGGTGGACATGACCCGCATCGTCCTGATGGGACACTCGCGCGGCGGCGAGGCCGTTGCGGTGGCCGGGGCCTTCAACCGGCTGCAACACTATCCCGACGATGCCACCGTCACGTTCGACTTCAACTTCGACATCCGCGGGCTCGTGGCCATTGCGCCGGTGGACGGCCAGTACCGCCCCACCGAGCGCCCCACGCCGGTACGCGACTACAGTTACCTCGTCATCCACGGCTCGCACGACGGCGACGTCTCCGCCTTCAACGGGCTGGCGCAGTACGAGCGCGTGCGATTCTCCGAGGGGACGCCACACTTCAAGTCGGCCGTGTACGTCTACCGGGCAAACCACGGGCAGTGGAACACGTCGTGGGGCGAGCTGGATGGCGGGCCGCGCAGCGCGCGCGTGCTCGACATCCGCGGCCTCATGTCCAAGGCCGACCAGCGGCGCTTTGCCGAGGTGTACATCGGCGCCTTTCTCGACGTCACGCTGCGCGGCCGGCGCGAGTACCTCCCGCTCTTCCACGACCACCGTACGGCCGGTGCCTGGCTCCCCAGGACGATGTACGTCACGCGGTACGACGATGCCACGTATCGCACCCTGGCCGCGTTCGACGACGACGTCGACGTGAAGAGCGGCGCCGTGGCCGGCGTGTCGCTGGCGGGCGACTCGCTCGCCACCTGGAAGGAGGCCCCCGTCCCCTTCCGGTGGCGCGGCGCCAACCAGGGACACAACGCCGTCTCGTTAGGGTGGAACCGCCGCATCGCGGGCAACGACACCACCGCCCGCGGCGCCCCCGCCAGCTACACGCTCACGCTCAGCGACTCGCTGCGCTCGGCGTGGCGCGTGGACGAGGCCAGCGCGCTGGCCTTCGCGCTCGCCCCCACCGAGGCGCGCCCCGGCCCGCGTGCCGCGCCGCGCGACACCTCGGCCCGAAAGGACTCGGCGGCTGCGCGTCCGTCGCGCCCGCCCGCCCGTCGCCCCAGCCCGGGACCGGCCAAGCCCGACAGTACCCCCATGGACCTGACCATCGAGGCGGTCGACGCCGACGGCAAGGTGGCGCGCGTCGCCCTGTCGGCGTACGGCGTGCCGCGCCGGCCGCTCGAGGTGGGCGTCTATCGCCGCAGCGGGCGTGACAAGCTGCGCTTTGCCACTACGCACGAGATCGTCCTGCAGGGCTACGTCATTCCGCTGGCCGACTTCACGCGCGCCGCCCCCGGCTTCGATCCGCGGCGCCTGGCCAAGGTCCGCTGGCTCTTCGATCGCACCGATGCGGGCACGGTCTGGCTCGACAACATCGCCCTGGCGCGCCTGGGCGATACGGGTGCGGCGCGCCGAGGTGACCGATGAACGCGGCGCCACGCCTTCGTGCGGTGCGCGTCGGGCGCGTCGCCGTCGCCGCGCTCAGCGTGCTCGCGTCGTCGCTCGTCTCGACGCAGCGCCTGCAGGCACAGCAGGAGCGCTACGCCCCCATCCTGCTGCAGCTGCCGGTGACGGCGCGCACCATGGCCATGGGCGGCCTCACCGCTGCCACGCGCGACGTCGAATCCGTCTTCGGCAACCCGGCGCAGGTGGGCGGGGCCAACGCCCTGTCGGTGACGTTGGGTCGATACGCCAGCGGCGCCACCACCGGCCACGTCGCCACGACCATGACGGTGGGGATGCTGGGGATCGCCCTTGGGGCGCAGCTGCTCGACGCGCCGCAGGTCATCCCCGGCGGGGTGCTGCGTAGCGACGTCCTGACCGACGACGGCGCGTACGCGGCGTCGGCCCTGGGCGCCAACGTCGCCGCGTCGCTCACCTGGAAGGGCTTTCGTTGGGGTGGAGCCGCCCGGTACGTCGAGCAGCGCAGCGGCACCACCAGGAGCGGGAGTACCGCACTCGACGTCGGAATGTCGCGAGACTTCCTCAACGGCATGCTCGCCACCGGACTTGTCGTGCAGCACCTGGGGCGCGACCTCCGGCTGGGCAGCGAGCGCATCGACCTCCCGCTCCGCGTGGGGATGGGAGCCAACGCCGGCGGCATTCCGCTGGGGCGCTGGATTGACCTGGGGATGGCCTCCAGCCTGGCGGTGCGCGAGGATGGGGAACTCTTCGGGTCCGCGGGCGGCGAGATGACCGTGGTGCCCATCGAGGGGATCTCCTTCTCCCTGCGCGCCGGGGCGCGGCGCCCCGAAC
>CAZVDJ010000431.1:0-4506 GCA_964626245.1 uncultured Gemmatimonadaceae bacterium | reverse complement strand
CGCCACCACCAGCGCCCGGTGCGCGGCGCTCCTGCGCCGCCTGCGCGCCCTGCGCGCCCTGCGCGCCCTGCGTGGCCTGCGCCGTGGCCGCCGCGCGCCCTGGCGCGAACTCCGAGGGATCACGCACGGCGAGCTGCACCGACGCCACCCCCTCCACGCGCTCCACCGCCTGTCGCACGTCGCGGACGATCGTCGCGTCATCGCTCGCCGCCAGCACTACCGTCAGGTGCACCTTGCCGTCGAGCGTCGTCCCGATGTTGCGCACCATCTGGCTGGTGAGCACGTCCTCGCCGGTGCGAGGGTTCCGGATCCCCGAGAGGGCGATCCCGATGCGTTCCTGGAGCGTGGTGGCCATGGGTCCTATGGAAAGGGCCGGCGCGGCCGGCCCGGAGTCGGCGAGAACGAAAGACGGTGGCGCGACGAGACGCGAAGGCGCGGGCCGATCGCGCGGCGGTGGCGCTTCGAGCTGTTGCGGAGTGCTAGTGAGCCTGGGAGGCGACGCCGGCCACGTACGAGCGGGCCGCGTCGACGACGCGCTCGCGCACCCCCTCCAGCGTGCCCGGAATCAGCGCCCCCGATGCCTTGGCGTGTCCGCCGCCGCCGAACTCGCGCGCAAAGCGGTTCACGTCCACGTCACCGGTGCTGCGGAACGAGACCTTCACCTTGCCATACCCGAGCTCGCGGAAGAAGAGGGCGAGGCGGGTGCCCGCGATGGAGCGCGGGTGCTCCACGATCCCATCCAGGTCCTCCGGGCTCACCTCGTAGCGCTCCAGCGCGTCGGCCGTGACGGAGATCCACGAGATCCCGTGCACGGGATCATGCCCAAGCGAGTGCAGCGAGTCGCGCAGCAGGAGGAGCCGCCCCGGAGACACCGAGGCATAGATGCGGCGAAACATCTCCTCCGGGTCGACGCCCTTGGCCAGGAGCGTGGCGGCGATGGCGTGGCAGCGCGGCGTGGTGTTGGAGTAGCGGAAGCCGCCCGTGTCGGTCAGTATCGCCGTGTACAGCGCCTCGGCGATGGCGGGCGTGATCTCGAGCCCCAGCACGGTGGCGAAGTCGAAGAGCAGTTCGCCCGTGGCGCAGGCATCCGTGTCGTCCAGCACGATCTCCCCGGCCGGTTCATCGGTGGGAACGTGATGGTCGATCACGATGCGCGGGACCGTCATGGTTCGCACCGTGTCGGCCAGCGCACCGAGTCGCTTCATGTCGCTCACGTCCAGCGCCACGATCCCGTCCACCCCCTTGA
This sequence comes from uncultured Gemmatimonadaceae bacterium, assembly GCA_964626245.1. Lineage (GTDB taxonomy): Bacteria > Gemmatimonadota > Gemmatimonadetes > Gemmatimonadales > Gemmatimonadaceae > SCN-70-22. The sequence continues at coordinate 3,260 of CAZVDJ010000431.1, read as the reverse complement.
GCGCGGCCGACCCCTTGGCCGTCCGGTCATCCACGTCGGGGCCGAGCAGGTAGGTGAAGATCGAGGGCCACGGGGTCGGGTTCACGACTCGGGCCCTCACCCCAAGCTGCGGCAGCAGGCGCGCCAGGGCCGACACCGACCCCGCCGCGTCGCCGTCGGCGTTGATGTGCGTCGTGAGCGCCACCAGGGGAGTGGCCTTGAGTGTCGCGGCGATGCGCTCGATGGCGGCATGCCGGGAAGAGGGAACGGCGAGCAGTCCGGTCAGTGGCACGAATGATGGGGACAAGCGAAAGCGGCGCCCCGACCTCAGGGGCGCCGCCGAAAAGTAACAGGGTCGGTGGCCAAGCGGCCCTGAACCGCCCAACGGGCGCTCGAACCGCGCCGCCGCCTGTCCCGCCAGCGGCGCGGGGGACACTCAGTACTGCGTCCCGTCCCGAACGGCCGCTTGCACCCGGGAGTGCCGCCTGCCGTACAGGAAGTAGATGGCCAGCCCCAGGGCGAGCCAGATGGCCAGGCGGATCCATGTGTCCGTGGGCAGCCCGTACATCATGTAGCCGCAGATGAGGATGGCCAGGATGGGGACGACCGGGACCAGGGGGGTGCGGAAGGGGCGATGCAGGTTGGGCGACCGGTAGCGCAGCACCAGGACCCCCGCGCTCACGATGACGAAGGCCAGCAGCGTCCCGATCGACACCAGCTCGCCCAGCAGCCCGATGGGGAAGAGCCCCGCGACGACCATGGCCACCGAGCCGGTGATGATCGTGGCCAGGTACGGCGTCTGGAAGCGCGGGTGCACCTTGCCGAAGATCGGGGGAAGGAGCCCGTCGCGCGACATTGCGTAGAAGATCCGCGGCTGCGCCATGAGCATCACCAGCACCACTGAAGCGAGGCCGGCAATGGCCCCCAAACCGACGAGCCAGCGCAGCCACTCCAACCCGGGGCCGGCCTTGGCGATGGCCACGTACACCGGCTCGGCGACGTTGAGCTCGGAGTAGTGGGCCAGCCCCGTCATCACGCGCGCCATCAGGATGTACAGCACCGTGCAGATGGTGAGCGAGCCGATGATGCCGATGGGAAGGTCGCGCTGCGGGTTCTTGGCCTCCTGCGCCGCCGTCGACACCGCGTCGAAGCCGATGTAGGCGAAGAAGATCACCCCCGCCGCCCGCACGATGCCGCTGACGCCGAACCGGCCGAACGTCCCTTCGTTAGGCGGGATGAACGGTTCCCAGTTGGACGGCGTCACGTACATGAAGCCGAAGCCGATCACCAGGAAGACGATCAGCACCTTCACGAAGACGATGAGGTTGTTGAGGCGCGCCGATTCCTGGATGCCGATCGTGAGCAGCACGGTGATGATCGCGACGAGGAACATCGCCGGGAGGTTGAGGATCGCGCCGCTCGGCACGAGCGTGTGCGTCCCTTCCACGGTGAACGGCGCGTTGGCCAGCGCCGCCGGGATCGTGATGCCCAGCTCCTCGCGCAGGAACGAGGTGAAGTAGCCCGACCACCCCACCGCGACGGTCGAGGCGGCGAAGAGGTACTCGAGGATCAGGTCCCACCCGATGATCCATGCCACCAGCTCGCCCAGGGTGGCGTAGCCATAGGTGTAGGCGCTGCCGGCGATGGGGATCATCGAGGCAAACTCGGCGTAGCAGAGCCCCGCGAAAAGGCAGCCCGCACCGGCGAGGATGAACGACAGGATGATGGCCGGGCCGGCGTACTGCGCCGCCGCCGTCCCGGTGAGCACGAAGATGCCGGCGCCGATGATCGCGCCGATCCCGAGCAGGGTGAGGTTCACCGCGCCCAGCGAGCGCTTCAACGTCGGCTCGCCGCCCACCCCGTCTGCCTCGCGCATCAGCAGGTCGAGGCTCTTCTTCGCAAACAGACCCATCGGCATCTCTCCAGAACCGTGGCGTGAAAAAAAGAGGGGCGATCGCCGCCACGATCGCCCCCGCCCGCCTGCCGCACGGGATGCGGGCAAACTGGCCCGGCGCACGCAGGATTGTCAAGGAAACTGCACCGCCCTGCGAGGGCGACGCGGTGATCATCCGCGGGGGCGCGCGCGCCCTGGCGCACGCCCCGTCGCGCGACCCTGGAGCCTGTGCTACACCGAGTAGTTGGGCGCCTCGCGCGTGATCGTCACGTCGTGCGGGTGCGACTCGCGCAGCCCCGCGGCGGTGATGCGCACGAACTCCGCCTCCGTCCGCAGCGCCGTGATGTCGCCGCACCCCACATACCCCATCCCGCTGCGCAGCCCTCCCACCATCTGGAAGAGCACATCGGCAACCGGCCCCTTGTACGGCACCCGCCCTTCAATCCCCTCGGGGACCAGCTTGCGGGGCGACATCTCGCCTTCCTGGAAGTACCGGTCCGCGCTCCCGTCCTGCATGGCCGACAGCGACCCCATCCCGCGAATCATCTTGAAGCGGCGCCCCTCCAGCAGGAACGACTCGCCCGGACTCTCTTCCGTCCCCGCGAGCATCGAGCCCATCATGACACTCGACGCGCCGGCGGCGAGCGCCTTCACGATGTCGCCCGAGTCCTTGAGGCCGCCGGCGGCGATGACCGGGAGGCCGTTGGCCCCCTCCACCGCGTCCATGATCGCGGTGAGCTGCGGGACGCCCACGCCAGTCACCACGCGCGTGGTGCAGATGGAGCCGGGCCCGACACCCACCTTGATCCCGTCCACGCCGCGATCGGCCAGCGCCGCTGCCCCTTCTCGTGAGGCGATGTTTCCGGCCACGAGCTGCACGTCGGGAAAGGCCTCGCGCACACGCGCCGTCGCCTTCAGCACCTCGTCGCTGTGCCCGTGCGCCGTGTCGATCACCAGCACATCCACGCCGGCGTCGACCAGCGCGCGCGCACGATCCGTCACGTCGGCGCCGGCCCCGATCGCCGCCGCGCAGCGGAGCCGCCCGTGCTGGTCCTTGTTGGCGTTGGGGAACTGCCGCCGCTTGTGGATGTCCTTGATGGTGATGAGGCCGCGCAGGATCCCCTGCTCGTCGATCACAGGCAGCTTCTCGATGCGATGCTCGGCCAGGATCCGCTCGGCGTCGTCCAGCGTGGTGCCGAGCGGCGCCGTCACGAGTCCGGTGGCGGTCATCACCTCGTGAATCGGGCGCTGCACGTTGCGCTCGAACTGCAAGTCGCGGTTGGTGATGATCCCCACCAGCTTGCCCGCAGCGTCGACAATGGGAACGCCGCTGATCTTGAAGCGCGTCATCAGCGCCACCGCCTCTCGCAGCAGCGCGTCGGGGGCA
>CAZVDJ010000430.1:0-4507 GCA_964626245.1 uncultured Gemmatimonadaceae bacterium | reverse complement strand
GTCATGGGGCGGTTGGGGGAGACGTAGGCGCTCACCAGGCTCTCGTGGCCATCGGGCCCCACCGCCGCCACGCCGAAGACCACGTCGTCGATGTTGACGTTAGGCATGAGGTGCTGCGTCACGTTTCCCACCGTCTTCACGTGCTGCCAGTCGTTGGCCCACGCGTTGCGCCAGTAGATGCGGTACGCGGCAGCCCCGGGGGAGGCGTTCCACCGCAGGTCGGCGTCGTAGCCCGACGCTCCGCGCCCGATCATCGACTGCCCGCGCTCGCCCCCCACCACGGTCGGCGCGGGCGGCGCGAGGGCAACCGAGGCCGCGCCCGCGGCGTTCACGCGCGCGTTCTGCGACAGGTAGGTGAAGTCCATCCCCTCGATCTTGTCGTCCGCCGAGTGCTGCCGGCGGTAGTTCTCGTTGGCCTCGCGAAAGACGACGGCAGGAAAGTTGTTGGCGGTGAACGATGAGTGGTCGCTGCCGCGGCCGAAGCGGTCCTCTCGCGCCATGAGGCGGATGGTGTGCGAGGGGACGTACAGCGCCGCGACGCGCTGGATGTAGCGCGCCAGCGAGCGCGACATGGAATCCTCGGGACCGATGGCGTAGACCTTCACGCTCTCGCCGTCGATGATGCCGTTGCCGCCCAGCGACGAGCCGACGATGTCGTTGTTGAAGTTGGCCTCCACCACCCCCTTGGCGTCCGAGAGCGCGGTGGCGTGCGCCATGGAGCCGATGAGCCCCTGCTCCTCGCCCGCCCAGGTGATGAAGACGAGCGTGGCGTCGAAGTCGATCCCGCTCTCGGCGAAGACGCGGGCCAGTTCCATGGTGAGCGCCGTGCCGCTGCCGTCGTCGTTGGCGCCCGGCGCATCCACGTCATGGTTGGGCTGGTTGTTGCTGCCGGCGGCCATGGCCCCGCGCAGGTTCACCGTGTCGTAGTGCCCGCTGATGTAGACCCGCCGCGGCGATTTGCCCGGCAGCACCGCCACCACGTTCACGACGTCGACATCACGGGTGATGCGCCCCTGCTGCGCGACCGGATGCCGGTCGAAGGCGACCTGCAGCCGGGGCGACGACCGCTTGAACTCCTCGTGGATCCAGCGGCGCGCAGCGCCGATGCCGCGCGTATTCGACAGCGTGTCCGACAGCGTGGAGCGCGTCCCGAACGACTCGAGCTTCGTGACGATCGCGCGCAACCGTTCGGGTGACACGGCGGCGACCAGCTTCTCGATGCGCGGGTCGGTCTCGGGGCGCGGCGCAGCCTGCGCAACGGCGTTGGCGGGGAGGGCGGCGACGGCCGTGAGGGCCGCGAGCGCCGTGGCGGCCAGCAGTGGTCGGAGCGAACGAAGGGCGATCATGGCGGCACGGGAAAGGGGGACGTCCGTTCGAGAACGTCTCACGCCACCCGTTTGCTGACGACCGCTGCCGCGCCCCACCTCCTTCAGCGGCGCCTGGGCACCAACGCCCGCCTCCCTTCCCGGAATGGGGACGCGACTACCGCCACCCCTCCACCACGCGCGCCGCGATGCGCCCGAGCGTCGCCTCCAGCTCGAAGAAGTCGCCAGTGTTCTGGTTGGTGAAGACGCTCACGATCGACGGGCCCCCCGGGTAGAAGAGGATGCCCACGTCGTTCCCCGCGATCGGCGGCCAGTCGCCCGTCTTGTGCGCGACCGAGGCGCGCCCCGACAGCCGCTGCGGAAGGCGCGAGGCGTAGAACTGCCGGCGCAGCATCCCCACCATCGCGTCGCTCGATGCCTTGCTGGCGTACTTGCCTCGAGGATCCCCTGCAGCATCGTCGCCATCTCGCGGGCCGTCGTCCGTCCCAGCCACCGCGTGGAATCCCCCTCCAGCGCAAAGCTGCGCGCCGAGGCCTGCGCATCGTTGGGAAAGCCGCGCTCGTACACCTCGCGGTCGGTCATGCTGGCGTGGCGCGCGTCGGCGCGGATCCAGACCTCGCGAAAGAGGTCGCCCGTGGTGCGGTTGAGTCGCGTCTCGCGAAAGCCGAACCCGGCCAGCATCGCATTGACCCGGTCCAGACCCACGGTGCGGATCAGGATGTCGGTCGCGGTGTTGTCGCTGGTGATGATCATCTGCTCCACCAGGTCGCGATAGGTGGGCGCCAGCCCGGCGTCAAAGGTCTGCAGCAGCCCGCTTCCGCGACGCAGCTCCTCGGGGCGGATGACGTGGCGCGCGTCGAGCTTCAGCCGCCCCGCCTCGGCGTCCCGGAAGGCGAGGATCATCACCGGGATCTTGATGACGCTGAGCGTGTTCATGGGGAGGTCGGCACGCAGCTCCACCGTGCGCCCCGACGGCAGGTGCTGCGCGAAGAGGGTGCTGCGCGCCTGCAGGGCGTTGAGCTCGCGCGTCGCGAACGCCTGCAGGTCGTCACCCTGAGCGCCGGCCGCAGGTGCAATGGCGAGCAGGGAAAGCGCGGCGAGCGCTGCATGGACGGGCACTCGCTGGCGGCAGACCGCCTGCGGCGACTCGGCACGGCGCGACGGACGGACACTCATGGCGGGGACGGGCAGGGGGTGAGACCTCTTCAGGCCGATGCTGCTGGACGGGATGGCGCGCAATCATAGCCGAGCGCGCCCCGCTGTCCACTACGCCTGCTCGCGCACGTCACTCCCGGCCACCAGCCGCCGCGTCTCGCGCGTCACCGTCACCGGCATGCGCCGGAAGTCAGCCACCGCGTTGGGAATGTGGCGGCACTGCGGGTTCACGCAGCCTGCGCATCGCAACCCGTATTGCGGCGTGCAGGCCTCCCCGCCGCGCAGGTGCTCCGCCACCAGCGAGGCCATGGCGTCCTGCAGCAGCGGCGATCCGTTCATCGCCGGCGCGCGCTTGAAGTTGGTGATCCCGAGCGTACGGGCCAGCTCGCCATACTCGCGGTCCAGCTCCGACAGCGTCTCGATGTGGTCGCTGGTGAAGGCGATCGGGACGACCAGGACGTTGCGACGCTTCTTGGATGCGAGCCCGTGCAACACCTTCTCCGTGCTGGGGCCCAGCCACGAGACGGGCCCCACCTCGGACTGGTAGGCGAGCATGTACTGCAGCGGTTCGCCCAGCGCACGCATGACCTCGTGCACCGAGGCACCGATCTCCTGCGGATACGGGTCGCCGCGGTTCACGATGCGCAGCGGAAGCGAGTGCGCCGAGAAGAGCAGGAGCACGTCGCGGCGCTCCTCGGGGGCAAACTGATCCAGCCCTTCGCGCACCGTTTGTGTCATGGCGGCGATGAAGCCGGGGTGCGTGGGCCAGCGATCGATGACGCTCCAGGCAAAGGCGTCCGAAAGCCCCGTGCGCCTGGCGGCGCGCCACAGCTCGTTGAGCGACGAGCCGGTGGTGGCGCACGAGTAGTGGGGGTACTGCGTGAAGGCGACGGCCCGCGTGATGCCGTCCGCCTTCATGGCGCGCAGCGCGTCATCGCTGAATGGCGCGGCGTAGCGAAAGGCGATGTACGCCTTGTGCGGTGCCGTATCGGGCGACAGGCGATCGAGCCGCCGGACCATTCCCTGCGCCTGCACCTCCGTCCACCACCGGATGGGTGAACCGCCGCCGATGGCGTCGTACAGCGCACGCACCCTGGGGGCGCGGCGCCTCGCGATGAAGGGACCCAACCACCGCTGGAACGGGAGCTGGATGATCTCGCGGTCCGCAAAGAGGCGCAGCAGGAACGGCTCCACGTCGTCGAGCGTCTCGGGACCGCCGAGGTTGAGGAGGACGATGCCCGTTCGAGGGCGCTGGCTGCTGGCCGAACTCGGTGACAGGATGGCGCTCATGAGCGGGGAGGGGTAACGAGCTCCGCGGAGAGGTCGTCGAGATAGGCATCGATGATCACGCGCGACGGGTCGTCCGCGTGCGACGAGTCGTCGCTTCGTTCGTCCCGGGCGGCAAGCGAGCGCAGGTGGGTCAGCGGCCCGTGCAGCAACCGGCGCACGAGGGCGTCGGCAAAGCGTTCGAGCTGCGCGCGCTCCTCGCCGCGCAGGTGGCGCGTCTCGCGCTCCACCACCACCCGCGCCTCTTCGCGGAAGCGCTCGCGCAAGCGGCAGGCGGCCGGAACCAGCTGGCGATGCCGCCACCAGGCCAGGAGGCGCTCACCCTCGTCCTGCACGATCGCCAACGCGGCGGTCGCCGCCTCCGCCCGTGCCGCGTGGGTCGCGGCCATGCGCGCGTGCAATGCGTCCAGGTCCAGCCGTCGCACGCCCGGAATGCGGGCGCACGCCGGGTCGATGTTGGGCGGGCTCCCCAGATCCACCAGCTGCAGCGGCTCGTCCAGCCGCAACCGCGCGTGGAGCAGCGTGGACGGGGTGATCACGGGCGCCGCCACGCGCACCGCAGCGACCACCGCACACGCCTGTGCCAACAACCCGGGAAGCGCATGGACCGGGTGGGCGAGACCACCGACCTCCCGGGCCAGCGCGGTGGCATTCGCCGCGGTGCGGTTCACGATGGCCAGCCGCGCAATCCCGCGGTCGCGAAGGTGCCGCGCCGCCTGCCGCGCCATCTGGCCGGCCCC
>CAZVDJ010000429.1:0-4509 GCA_964626245.1 uncultured Gemmatimonadaceae bacterium | reverse complement strand
GATCGTCATCAACAGCTTCTCGAAATCCTGGCGCATGACCGGTTGGCGCATGGGGAGGGGAGGTCGCGAGCGTCCCCGTCGCGACGCTCAGGTTGGCGCCGCGCGAGACACAGCACGCCGCCGGACGCGGCACGCCGCGGCGCGGCGCACAACGATGCCCCACTTGCCCGATCACCCGCCAGTCGCACGCGGTGAGCGGCCTACGCCAGGTTCACCGTGATGATCCCCGTGGCCGAGTCGAACGTGGTGGGATAGGTGCGGAGCGGTGCGGTCGCTGGTCCGCGGACCACCGCCCCCGCGGTGGAGAACTGCGAGCCGTGACACGGACGGGAGACGCGCGAGCCGTTGAAGCTGTTCACCGTGCACCCCTGGTGCGTGCACACCGACGTCATGGCCTGGTACGACGTGGACGACACGCGAATCACGAGTGCCTGCGCCTGCGGCACCAGAACCATGCCGCCCGACTCGCCGAGCGCGGGATTCTGTGCCAGCGGCACGGTCATCATCGTGCCGTTGATGACGACGCCGGTGGCACCAGGTGCCGTGGGGCCGCCGCCGTCGCCACCGCAGGCGGACGCCAGGACGGCAGCGCAAGCGAGCGGGGCCGCCGCCGCGCGCTGGGTGAATTCGCGGCGGGAGAGCAGCGTGACGCCTGGTGTGTGCGGCTGGTCGGGCAACGAACTCACGGAGCAGTACTCGAGCAGATGTGTACCTGTGTGACACCAGCGCGGCCGGCGACCCTGAAGCAGTGGCCAGGCGCGGAGGGGGCGCAATGCCGAGACATTCGTTGAGATCGCCCGGCGGGCGCGTGGTACCGTGCCGTCACGACGCCCCGTTGCGCCTCACGGGGCCGTACGTCGGCGCGCCTGTGCTGGCGGCGGGGCACGACTGGCAGTCGTCGTATGACGATCGGGCCGCAGGGCCGCGCCGAGGGGTGGGCCCAATGCAACGGGGCCGCCCTCGCAGGGGCGGCCCCGTGGACCTGCTCCGGGCGACACCGCGGGCGCCTTAGCGCGCGCAGGTCACGACCGGGTGGATTGGTGTGAAGATGCTGTACGTCAATCCCCGAACCAGGCCGTTCAGGAAGGTCTGCTCGATCATCACCTTTGCCACGCCGTTGGGGCAACGCTGCTGCGCGTTGATGGTGTCGGGCGGCACGAGGCCGATGACCCACGACTTCTGCCAGGGGATGTCGATCTTGGTCTCGCTCTCCGGCAATCCCGTGATGACCGTGTGGCGATAGCACGCCGCGGCCGAGAGGAGCAGGGCGAGCACGAGCAGGCGCTTGATCATCGCGAGACCTCCGGCGAGATGGTCGGTTCCCAGACGAGGGCCACGGAAGTGCCGCGCTCGCGGGCGAGGCGCGCGGCGTCGGCGATGGCGCGCGTCCCCTCGCCCAGCGGAAGCGTGAGCGTTCCCGCATCGAGCGACGCCCGGCCGCCGCTGGCGCAGGTGATGGTGACGTGCACAGGAGTCCAGATCCCGATGGTGAGCATGGACACGAGCCCGTTCATGAAGCTGAACTTGGACTCGATCACGGCCACGCCGCCGGTGCACTGCTGCCGCACGTCGATGGGCGGTGCCTCGACGAGCCCGAAGATCCACGTGGACGTCCACGGCTTGTCGACCTTCGTGGCGCCGGCCGGGCGCCCGGTCGTCACCACCTGATGGAAGCAGCCGCTCAGCAACAGCGCCGCAACGACCACTCCTCCCCACCTGAAGCGTCTCATAGACGACTTCCTCCGTAGCGTTGAACGGTGAACGCGCAGTGGCGCCAACATCGCGAAAGCCAGCCGCAACGGTCAAGTGCAACCGCTGAAACATCTCGGGTTTGTTCTCGACGCCCTCAGATCGCGAAACGCAGTCCCGGCAAGTGCTCGGATGATCCCGTTGCCGTCGCGACACAGCCCGCGCCGTGCGCGCCGGCGCCCAGTGGAATGCAGCATGTATGCGCGACCATGACCACGCCGGCGCCACTCCGCTCGTATCGCGTCCTCCCTGACTCCGGGGTGGCGCTGCTGTCAGCTGCGTGGCGTGACCAGCGATTCTCGCCGCACGCGCACGACTACGGTGTCTTTGCCGTGACCGAGTCTGGCGAGGCGGTCGTGCGATCAGGCGCGCGCGAAGGCTACCTGCGGCCCGGGCGAGTCCTGACCATTCCGCCGGGGGTGATTCATGCCGCGCAATCGCTAGGCGGCGCCCCGTGGCGTTACCGCGCCCTGTACGTGGACCGGACCCACTTCCCGATCCCCCTGGACCCCGCCGCGACGGGGCGTCATGCGACGATCAGCGTGGTGTACGCCCCGGCGTTGGCTCGACGGCTGCTCGAGCTGCATCGTGCCCTGGAGCCGTCGGCGGGCGAGATCGACCTGCATGACGGCATACGCGACGTGTTGTGCGCACTGGCGCCGGTCGCCGCGCGGGCATTCGTCTCCTCCGGGGCGGTCCAGGAGCGCGCCTCGGTCGTGGAAGCGGCGCTGGCACTCATCCACGGCGATCCGCTGCGGCGCTGGAGCCTGCCCGAACTCGCGCGCGCGGTGGGGATGAGCCGCTTTCAGCTCTGCCGGGTCTTTCGGCGACAGGTCGGGACCTCGCCGTGCGCCTACGCCCTCAACCGCCGCATCGGCGCGGCGCATGAATGGCTTGCCTCCACGCACACCATCAGCCAGGTGGCGTACGAGCTGGGGTTTTCCGACCAGAGCCACTTCACGCGGCGCTTCCTGCACGTCTATGGGCTCACGCCAGGGGAGTACCGGGCCGCGCTGCGAGCGGCCTGAGCCTTACGCGAAGACGGCACCAGCGCCGCCAGTGGCCCAGCGGAAGCAGAACAACGCGACCCGCCCGGCTCCAGGCGCACGATTGTACAAGCGCGCATGGCGTCCTGGCGGCATCGTGAATGGCGTGCGGCCGTGCCGACCGCCACGTGCCGACCGTTCCGTGCCGGTGCCTCATGGCGGTCCCACCACCCAGTGCTTTCGCCAGCCGCCCCTTTCAGGCGCCTTCCCAGCTCTCCCCGCGCGCTCCACAGTGCCTCGAGCCCTCGCACATCAATGACCGCGTCCCAAGCCGTCACCGTCCGCGTTGCCGTGCGTCCGTCTTTCGCAGCCGCTGGCGCCACCCTCGCGCGGCTGGCCTTGCTGCTGGCGGCAGCCGCCACCCCGCTCGCGGCCCAACCCACCATGTTCCGCGGCGGTCCCGCGCACGCGGGGGTGTACGACTCCCCACCGCCGTCGCTGGCCACGGTGGCGTGGAAGTTCAAGACCGCCGGACGCGTGCTCTCCTCACCCGTCGTGAGCGGCGACCAGGTCTTCGTAGGGAGCAGCGACACGCACCTCTACGCCATCGACCGTGCCACGGGAACGCAGCGCTGGCGCTTTGCCACGAAGGGGGCGATCAGCTCGTCGCCGGCGGTGCACGATGGCCTGGTCTTCATCAGCAGCCTGGATGGCAAGGTCTACGCGGTGGACGCCGCCAGCGGCAAGGAACGCTGGTCCTTCGCCACACAGGGCGAGCGACGCTACACGGCGCCCGGGATTCACGGCGCCATTCCGCGCACCGAGCGCATGCCCGATCCGTTCGACGTCTTCCTGTCCTCGCCCGTCGTGGCCAACGGGACGGTCTACATCGGAAGTGGTGACCAGCACATTTACGCGCTCGATGCCGCCACCGGCGCGCTGAAGTGGAAGTTCGCGACCGGCGACGTGGTGCATGCCTCGCCCGCCGTGGCGCGCGGGACGGTCTTCGTGGGCAGCTGGGACCGCAACCTCTACGCACTCGATGCCGCCACCGGTCGCGAGCGCTGGCGCTACACCACGGGGAACGACACCGTGATCTACAACCAGATCGGGATTGCCAGCTCGGCGGCCGTTGCCGGGGGGATGGTGTTCGTGGGAGGACGCGACGGGCACTTTCATGCGGTCGACGAACAGACGGGGGCACTTCGCTGGAAGCACAACAATCGCGGCGGCTGGACCATTGGCTCGCCTGCGGTGCGCGACGGCATCGTCTACTTCGCCACGTCCGACGGGCGCCGCTTCAAGGCGCTGGACGCCGCCACCGGCACGATCAGGTTCGACCTGGAGAACAAGGCCGTCTCCTTCTCGTCACCCGCGCTTGCCGGTGACGTGGTGTACTACGGCACCTCCGATGGCTGGCTGCGTGCGGTGGACATTCGAACCGGGACCTTCAAGGCGCACTTCCAGACCGACGGCTCCAAGGAGAACGGCGCCAAGTGGACCGATGCCAACGGCGTACTGCAAACAGGCGGGATGTACCCCGATCGCACCCTGGACGGGATGATGATCGGGATGCGGACGATGTTCACCGTCGGGTCGATCCTGTCGTCGCCCACCATCGTCGACGGCGTCCTGTACGTGGGCAGCACCGACGGCCACGTCTACGCACTGCGGTAGCGCGCGTCGCGGGGGCGCCGTCGCCAAGCAGAGCGCGCCCCGCGCCCTTGTTGGTCCGCTCGCTGGTCCGCTCGCCTAACGGGCGATGAACCGCGCC
>CAZVDJ010000428.1:0-4526 GCA_964626245.1 uncultured Gemmatimonadaceae bacterium | reverse complement strand
CGCCATGCGCAGCGCCGGCTTCCCCTGGGCGTCCCGCGAGACCCCGATGATCCGCCCCGGCATCAGGCGCTTGAACTCGTCGCGCGTGGAGAAGAAGGCGGCATGCGGGCCGCCAAATCCCATCGGCACGCCAAAGCGCTGCGTGTTCCCCACGCAGACGTCGGCGCCCCATTCACCCGGCGGGACCAGGAGCGTGAGCGACAGCAGGTCGGCCGCCGCAATGACGAGCGCCTCGGCCGCGTGCGCCCGTTCGGCAACGTCTCGATAGTCGTGCACGGCACCGGTCGTCGTCGGGTACTGCAACAGGACGGCAAAGTGCTCGGCGCCAAATGTCGCGGTCCGCGCGTCGCCCACCGTCACGCGCCAGCCGCGCACCTTGGCGCGCGTGCGCACGATGTCGATGGTCTGCGGGTGGCAGCCGGCGTCGACGAAGATCATCGACTTGTCGTCTCGCGGCCGCGCGGCATGCGCCAGCGCCACCGCCTCGGCCGCCGCCGTCCCCTCGTCCAGCAGCGAGGCATTGGCAATGGGAAGCCCCGTCAGGTCGATGACCACGGTCTGGAAGTTCAGCAGCGCTTCCAGTCGTCCCTGCGCGATCTCCGCCTGGTATGGCGTATACGCCGTGTACCAGCCGGGGTTCTCCAGGATGTTCCGCTGGATGACGGGAGGGACGAGGGTATCGTGGTAGCCGTACCCCAGGTACGAGCGGTAGACGCGGTTGCGCTCGGCCATGCCGCGCAGCTCAGCGAGTACGTCATGCTCCGTGCGCGCCGGGCCGATGGCGAGGTTCCGCCGCAACCGGATCTGCGCCGGGACGGTGGCGTCGATGAAGGCATCGAGTGACTCGTAGCCGAGCGCCTCGAGCATCGACTCGATGTCGCGGGCTGACGGTCCGATGTGCCGGCGAATGAACGACTCCGCGTCGAACGCGAAGGTCGGTGTGGTGATGGTGGTCATGAACACCCCAGACGTGTGGGCCGAGGGCGGCGCTCGATCGACTCATGCGCTCGAGCGCCGCGGACGCGCGGAAAAAGCTAGTCGGCGGGGCAACGCGTCGCGAACGCTAGATTGTGCGCCATGCGTTGGCACCTCCTGCTCTCGCCCCCGCGAGAGGGCGCGTGGAACATGGCGCTCGATGAGGCGCTCATGGCGCGTGCACGCCGCACGGGCGACGGGGTCGTGCGCGTGTACGAGTGGGCGTCACCCACGCTCTCCCTCGGGCGAAACCAGCGGGCGCTCGGCGTCTATACGGCCGAGCGAGCACGCGACGCCGGCGTCACCGTGGTGCGACGGCCCACGGGCGGGCGGGCGCTGCTGCACCATCGCGAAATCACCTATTCCGTCACCGCCCCCGCCCCCACCGGCCTCTCCCTCGCCGCGTCGTACGGCCGCATCAACGCCCTGCTTGTCGACGCCTTGCGGGCGATGGGTGTCGAGGTGCTCGTGGCCGAGCGGGGAGGGCGCGTCCCTCCGCCCGCCAGCGCCCCGTGCTTCGAGCAGCCCGCGCCGGGGGAGCTGACGGCCGGGGGGCGCAAGCTGGTGGGGAGCGCGCAGTACCGCGAACACGGCGCGCTGCTGCAGCACGGCTCGCTCCTGGTGCACGACGACCAGGCGATGGTGGTGCAGCTCGCCGAGACGCCGGTGGGACGTCCGGCGCCGGCTGCCACGCTCGCCGCGCTGCTGGGACACGATCCGCCGGCGCGGGCCTTCGCCGACGCACTCTTCGCGGCGGTGCGGCGCCACTGGGACGCCGGGGCGCGCGAGCTGGGCGACGAGGTGCAACTCGCGCACGACGCGCACGACGGCCTGCGGCGCTACACCGATGCAGCATGGACCTGGCGGCGATGAGGGGCGCGGCCACCCTCGCTCGTCAGGCAGTCGCGCCGTAGACTAGGGCGCGCATGCTCGCCTTCCTCCTCCGCCGCCTGCTGCAGGGGGTCGTGATCGTCTTCACGGTCGCGACCGTCACCTTCGCCCTCGTCCACGCGGCGCCCGGCGAGCCGTTCGCCGCCACGCTCGACGACCCGCGCTTCACGCCCGAGATGCAGGCGACGCTGCGGCGGCAGTACGGGCTCGACCAGCCGCTGCTCGCGCAGTACGCGCGCTACCTGGGGCAGGTCGCGCGCGCCGACCTGGGGCTCTCGCTCGGGCAACTGCGCCCGGTGCGCAGCATCCTGGGCGAGGCGATCCCGCGCACGCTGCTCCTCATGGCGGCCTCCCTGCTGGCCGGGTTCACGTTAGGCATCGTGACCGGCGTGGCGCAGGCGGCGCGACGCGGCTCGCGACTCGACCGCTTCGCCAGCCGCATCAGCGTCGCGCTGGCCGCCGTCCCCGACTTCTGGCTCGCCCTCGCCCTCCTCCTGGTCTTCGGGTTGCGGCTGCGCTGGTTCCCCATCTCGGGGATGGTCGATCCCACCATGCACGACTACCTGTCGGCGGCGGGGCAGCTGCGCGACGTGCTCTGGCACCTCGTCCTGCCCGCCACGACCTCGGCGCTCCTCATTGCCGCCGTGGTGGCGCGCCACCAGCGCGAAGCGCTGCTGGAGGCGCTGCCGGACGACTACGTACGATCGGCGCGGGCCAAGGGTGTGCCGGAGCGCCTGGTGATCGGGCGCCACGCGCTCCGGAACGCGCTCCGTCCCACGGTCACGCTCTTCGGGCTCGCCCTGCCGGCGCTGGCGGGGGGCGCCGTCTTCATCGAGGTCATCTTCGCCTGGCCCGGCATGGGACGGCTGGCGGTGGAGGCGTTGGCGGCGCGCGACTACCCGCTCGTGCTGGGCACGACGCTCACCGGGAGCGTCCTCGTCGTCGTGGGAAGCCTGCTCGCCGATATCCTCTCGGTGGCCATCGATCCGCGGACGCGCGATGGCTGACACCCCGGCGGTCGCCGCCTTCGCCATTCCCGACCCGTCGGCCCGCGCCGCGACGCTGTCGGAGTTGCCGGTGCGCCGCGCGGTGCACGCGCTCTGGCGCGATCGCACGGCGCGCGTCGCCCTGGCCTTCGTCGCCGTGCTCGCCCTCGCGGCGCTCTTGGCGCCGGTGGTAGCCCCCTTCGATCCATCGCGCCCCCTCGACGCGGTTGCGCTCCGGGGGATCGCGCCCTCGCCGGCGCACTGGTTCGGCACCGACCTGCTGAGCCGCGACGTCTTCTCGCGCGTGGTCTACGGGGCGCGCATCTCGCTCTCGGTCTCGGTGCTCGCCGCCGTCCTCGCCGCGGTGGTGGGGCTCTGCTACGGCGGACTGGCGGGCTTTGCCGGCGGGCGGGTGGATGCCGTCATGATGCGCCTGGTCGACGCGCTGCTCGCCATTCCGCGCGTCCTGCTGCTGCTCACCGTCGCCTCGCTGTGGAGCGCGCTCGACGTCGCGGCCCTCGTCCTGCTGCTCGGGCTCACCGGCTGGTTTGCGGTGGCGCGCCTGGCGCGGAGCGAGGCGGCGGCGCTGCGCACGCGGGACTTCGTGGTGGCGGCGCGCGCGCTGGGGATGTCGCCCGCGCGCATCTTCGTTAGGCACCTCCTGCCGCACCTCACCGGGCCGGTCCTGGTGGCCGCCACCATCGCCATGGGACATGTCGTCGTCCTCGAGGCCGGGCTCTCCTTCCTGGGGGTCGGCGTTCCCGAACCCACGCCCACCTGGGGGAACATCATTCGCGACGGACGCGAGACGATCGCGTCGACGTGGTGGCTCACCCTCTTTCCCGGGCTCACGCTCGTGGGAACGGCACTCGCCACGAACACCATCGCCGACCGCTTGCGCTCGGCGTTGAATCCGCGCCAGCTTCCCGCGCCATGACCGCCCCCGAGTCCGCCCCGCTGCTGCGGGTCGAGAACCTGCGCACCTATTTCCACACGCCGGGTGGCGTGGCCCGTGCAGTCGACGGCGTCTCGTTCGCCATTGGCCGCGGCGAAACGGTGGGCGTGGTGGGCGAGTCCGGCTGCGGCAAGTCGGTCACCGCGCTCTCGCTCTTGCGCCTGGTGCAGCCCCCGGGGCGCATCGAGGACGGCAGCCGGATCTGGTTCGAGGGGCGCGACCTGATGACGCTGGGGAGCGAAGAGATCCGCCGGGTGCGCGGCAATCGCATCGCCATGGTCTTCCAGGAGCCGATGACGGCGCTCAATCCGGTCTTCACCGTCGGTGACCAGATTGCCGAGGTGGCGCGCGTGCACGACGGGGCGTCGCGCAAGGTGGCGTGGGAGCGAGCGGTCGAGATGCTCTCGCTCGTTGGCATTCCGTCGCCGCGCGAGCGCGCGTCGAGCTACCCGCACCAGATGTCGGGCGGCATGCGGCAGCGCGTCCTGATCGCCATGGCCCTGGTGATGAACCCGGCGCTGCTCATCGCCGACGAGCCCACCACCGCCCTGGACGTGACCATCCAGGCGCAGATCCTGGAACTGCTGGCGCGCGTGCAGTCGCAGTTCGGCACGGCGATCCTCCTCATCACGCACGACCTGGGGGTGGTGGCGGAATCGGTGTCGCGCGTCCTGGTGATGTACGGCGGGCAGGTGGTGGAGGAAGCGCCGGTGCGCACC
>CAZVDJ010000427.1:0-4547 GCA_964626245.1 uncultured Gemmatimonadaceae bacterium | reverse complement strand
CAGCCAGCTGCGCCGGCCGCCCTCGCCCTGGCGCAGCCTGGCGAGCAGCGCGGCGGCCGCGGCGGCGGCGGAGCGGTGGTGGGAGGCGCGGTCTTGCACGCGCCGGAGATGGCGAGCACCGCCGCGAGGGCAGGTGCCAGTCGCACGAACGACGTACGCGACATGGAGCGTCCGATGAGGGGAATCCCGCGGGCGAACCGTTCGGTCGCCGGGACGAAGCGCGAGAATTCTACCGTCCAGCCGATAGATAGGCCATCCACGCCCGCACCAGCTCGTCGATGATCGCGGTCTCGGTCGGACGCGTGGCGTACGTTGCCCACAGCCCACGCGTGGTCGCATCTCGCGCGGCTGCGGAGATCATGAACAGGGAAAAGTCGATGGCGAGCGCGGGGTCGGGGTGCGTCACCTCCGCCTCGCGCGCGCGGGCCGCCGCTCGAAAGCGCGCGTGCGCGGCCTGGTTGAAGGCGGTCATCTGCGCAGAGATCGCCTGGGCCGACGCGCCGCTGGCCGCCCGCGCCACGGAGGAAAGGAGCTGCCGATGCCGCGCCATCCATCGCACCATCGCGGTGGTATAGGCCCGCACCACCGCCTCGAGATTTCCGTTGGCCCGCTCGGCGCGCGCCATCGATCGGTCGAGCGCCTGCAGGGCGTCGCCCGCCATGCGCTCCACGAGCGGGAGGAGGAGCGCGTCCTTGCCGGCAAATCGCGCGTAGAAGCCGCCCACCGACAGTCCCGCCTGTCGACACACGTCGGCCACGCTGATCGACTCGAACGGCCGCGCCTCCATCAGCTCGGCGAAGGCGTCGAGCAGCGCCTGCTGGCTTGCCCGGCTCCTGGGCTGTCGAGCCGGGGCGACCGGCGACACGTCAGCGGTGGGTGTCGGGGCGAACTCCTCCCCGCCGCCTCCCTGGCGCGCCTGGCGCGCGCGTCGCGCGTCGCCGCGCGCTGGTTTTCCCGGCGACTCGCCCGGCTGCTTGCCCGGCGGATTCCTCTTCGCCCGGTGATCGGGACGGTGCGACGGGCGGGCGGCGCTCATGCCGAATCTTCGCCGGGGCGTCCCGCCCGCGGCAAGGGGAACCATGAAACAGAATGCGATTCGCATTCGTAGGCGGGCTACCCTTCACCTGGAGTTCCCCATGTCGAAGCGTTTCCCAGTCCGCCGCGGGGCCGCGCGCTCCCCCCGTCGTCGTGGTGCCTCCCTGACAGCTGCGCTCCTTGCGCTCGCGCTCACCACCGCCTGTGCCCGGGGGGCGGCCGGTGCCGGGGCGGCCGCCGCCCAATCGCCCGGGGCGCGCTTCGAGGGGCTGTGGCGCGTGGCCATCGCCGTGGGTGAGCGCGCGACCTACAGCGGGACGCTCTCCGTGGCGCGCCAGGCCGAGGCGCTCTCCGGCGTGCTGCGCCTGACGAGCCCGATCACCGTCGATGCCAACCTCTCGGGGACGGTGACCGACGGCGTCATGACGCTCAGCGGGAACTACACCGCCGGCAACGGCTGCACCGGGACCATTCGCGTGAGCGCGGGGGGCGCGCAGCCACCACTGCAGGGCCCCACCGAATTGCAGGATCGCTGCGCCGGCCGGCTCATGGCCACCGCCTCGCTGCAGCGATGAGCCGCCGCCCGCGTCTCCTGTTGCCGCTGCTCGCTTCGGCCGCGATTTCGGCAGGCGCCGCGAGCGCCCGGGCGCAGGACTCCACGCTGGCGATCGTCGACGTCACGGTGCTGGCGATGGACGGCGGTGGGCTGCGCCCGCACCAGACGCTTCTGGTACGTCACGGGCACATCGCGGCCATCGGCGACGCCGCGCGCGTCGCGATTCCCTCCGGCACGCGGCGCATCGAACCGCCGCCTGGCAGTGTGCTCCTCCCGGGACTCACCGATGCACACGTCCACCTCGAGGCCGCGCCGGAGGGGTGGATGGGCGCCTTCGTCGCTGCCGGCGTCACGTCGGTCTTCAACCTGCGCGGGACCACCGACCACCTCGCGCTCCGCTCGCGCGTGCAGGACGGCACCCTCATCGGGCCGCGCATCTATTCCAGTGGCGGGTACGCCAACCTGCCGCTCGTGCAGTCGGCGGGGGATGCCGACTCGCTCGTGCGCAGCCAGCGGGCGGCAGGATTCGACTTCGTGAAGATCCATGGCTCGCTTGCCCCCGCGGCCTACTCGGCGCTGGACAGTGCTGCGCGCCGAGAAGGGGTCGCGCTCATCGGCCACCTGCCGCGCAACCTCCCGTTCGACTCGATCCTCGCGCGCCGCCAGGTCATGATCGCCCACGCCGAGGAACTGCTCTACACCGCGCTTGCTGCTCGGCGCGACTCGGCGGCGGTGCAGGCCACGGCCGGGCAGCTCGCGGCGCATGGCAGCTGGCTCACCCCGACGCTCGCCATCTACAATGCCATCGGAGACCAGGTCGGACGTCCGGCGGTGGTCGACTCCGCGCTCGCCGTCCCGGGACTCGTCCTTACCGCCGAGCTGCGCCGGCTGTGGGGGAGCGGGATCTACACCAATCGTGCAGCGTCGCAGCAGGCGGCGTTCCGCGCCTCGCTGGAGACGTTGCGCGCGCTGACGCGGGCGGCGCATCGCGCGGGCGTTCCGCTCCTGGCCGGCACCGACACCCCGCTCCCGCTCGTGGCCCCCGGGGCCTCGCTGCACGATGAACTCGACGAGCTGGTGGCCGCCGGGCTCACCCGCGAGGAGGCGTTGCTCACCGCGACGCGCCGCCCGAGCGAATTCCTGCGCCAGCACACCAGTCGGACGGAGCGGTTCGGGGAGATCGCCGAGGGGGCGATCGCCGACCTGCTGCTGGTGGCGGGCGATCCGCGCCGCGACCTCCGCGTGTTGCGGCACCCGTTAGGCGTTGCCGTGATGGGGCGGTGGTACGACCGCCCCGCACTGGACGCGCACCGCGACGCGGTGTCGCGCCGATAGACAACCCCTACGCAGTCGAAGGCGGCGGCCGCGATTCGCGTCGCGGTCGCCCCCTCAGCGCTCCGGCGCCAGCACGAAGACCGCCACCTCGTCGCCGAAGTCGTCGCGCTGCGTGGCCGCGCCGGGAGGGAGCAACCACGGGCCGCCGTCGACGCGAAGCCGAAGTCGCACGACGGCGGTGGTGACGGGGAACGACGCCGCGAAGGTGCGGTGCCCCTCAGGGCGCAGCGCCGCCGGCTGCCACTCCGTCAGGTCCCCCTCGACCTCGACGAGTCGGCCGCCGGCGAGTGCCCCCGCCAGCTGCACGCGCACCCGCGCCATCGGCACGGGCGCTGCCGGCGACGACGAATCCGGCGCAACGGACGCGACCTCGACCCGCACCGTCTCCACGTCACCGGGGCCCGCGATGGATGGTGATCGCCGCGGCGGGCGACGCGCCGGCCGCTCGGCCAGGCGAATGCCCAGTTGCCAGCGGGCGTCGGTGAGGGCGAGGGTGCCATGCACCCCCGATGCGTCGCGCGATGCCCACTGCCCCACCACCGAGGCCCAGGGGGCGATCCGCTGTTCCGCGGCGACCGAGAGCATGGCGCGCGGACGTGACGCGGCGGAGTCGCTCGTCCCCCACCAGGCACCTAACTGCCGAGAGATGGCGCCCTCCACGCGCAGGTCGCCGCGCTGCAGCGACACGGTGCCGCGCAGCGCCGAGCCGGTGCGGGCAAACCAGCGCTGTTCGGCGACCCATTCCGTACGCGGGGCGAGCGTGTCGGGACGCGGGGTGAGTGTATCGCGCACCCCGGGCACGGTGCGCGAGACCAGGTGCGTCTCCTGGCGCGAGAAGTGGGTGAGACCCATCGCCAGGGCGCCACCCACCGTCCAGTTGCCCACGGGACGAAGCAGCTCGACGCCGCCCGTTGCCGCGACGTCGGGCGAGCGGCGGTCACGGCTGGTGCGCACCTCGAGTCCCGAATGCAGGGGCAGGGCGTCGCGTGTCCCCGACACGCCCGAGCGGACTTCCCCCGAGATCCAGGCGCGGGAACCGGTGGACGACGTCGGTTGGAAGGTGCGGGCGATCGTGAGCGCCGCGCCCCAGCGCGTGGACTCGCCGGTGCGCAGCGCGGCCCAGGGCGTGGCCTCCCAACGTCTGCCGATCGGCAAGGCCATCGCCCCCTCCGCCAGCAGCGCATCCGGCGACGCCGACGAGGGGGCACTGAGCGACGACACGGTGAGCGCGCCGGACAACGCGCGTGCCGGCACCGAGTCGGTGGGGGGCTCCGGGCGCCGCGGGGGCGGACGCGCGCCGGCCCCCCCTTCGCCAGCTGCCACGCGTTCGACGAGCGCCTGCAACAGGCGTGCACTGGCTGGCGCTCCCTCCCGTGCCACCGCCCCCTGCAGCTCGAGCAGCCTCCGGTCGGGCGAACGCCGGGCGATGCTGGCGACGGCAGCAGCAGCGTCGCCAGGCGCAACGCCTCGCCAGAGCAGGTCGGTGAGCACGACCAGGGCGGTGGTGGCCGTGCCTTCGCCCCGCGTGGCGCGCAGCTGGCGCAGCATCGGGCGCGTGGCGCCGGCGTGCAGCGCGGCCGCGCCGGCATCCAGCTCATCCGCCGAGGCCCGCTGTCCGAGC
>CAZVDJ010000426.1:0-4547 GCA_964626245.1 uncultured Gemmatimonadaceae bacterium | reverse complement strand
CGCCGTTCTCGCACAATCGCTGGCGCTCTGTCCGGCGATCTCCAGTGCGCAGTCAACGCCATCGACCCCATCGGGGGCGCTGTACGCACTGCTGGGTGTGGTCTCGCCGACCGGCAGTCATCGGTCGGCGATCACCGACGGAGTTGCCGTCGGATTGCAGGGGAGGCGGCGCGTTGCCGGCGGCCTTGCGCTCGTGGCGGGCGTGCTCCTCTCACAGCCGCGCTATCGATCGCCGAGGAGCGGAGACTTGACCATGGCGCAGGGAGACGTCGGACTCGAGCGTGCGGTTGCGCACATGGACTCACCCGCGATCGCCCGCGAGCGTCGACTCACCCTCCTCGCTGGCGCTGGGGCTGGTGCTCGTCGATATCGCCTTCGCGAGTCTGGCGTATCGCGGTCGACCACCGTCCCGGCCGCCTACCTGTCAGCAAGCGTCGAGTTGCACGGCCGTTCTGGAGGGGTTCGCTCCGAGTTGCGAGGTTACCTGTCGCGCTCGGAACTCGGTGACGCGTACCCACGGGTGCAGCGCGATGTCGCCGCCCTCCTCGGAATTGTGTATCACTTCCGGTAGCGCGGCGTCTCGCGGGGAAGCGGATCCTCGGCGCTGAGCGTGGCCTGGCGTTGGCGCTGCTCCGCCGTCCAGCTTCGCTTGAGGTGCGTCAGCACGGCGCGAATGTCGGCCGGCGTCAGCGGCGGCGAGTAGGCGGGCATCCCGTAGCGCTCCCGGTGCGCCGTATCGCCGAGGGCGGCTGCCGTACCCTTCGCCACGATGCGAAAGAGCAGCCCATCGGCGTGGTGCCACGTGTGCCCGGTCGAGTCGTGCGGTGGTGGAGGAAGGCGGCCGTCGGCTCCCCGGTTGCGCCAGTCGGCACGCCCTTCGCCCCGCACACCGTGACACGACGCGCAGTGCACGGTGTAGACCGAATCGCCGACCCGTTCCTCTCGCATCGCGCGCGGGTCGTCGCCCCATCCGCTGTCTCGGCCACAACCGGCGAGGAGGAAAAGGGGCGTCCATCGCACCAGCCGCCACCTGCTTGACGCTCCGTAGAATGCCCGACGTTCCCGGCGGGGAGTCCTGACGCTTTTCTCCAACACGACCCGGAAGATTGTGGGTGCCGCCGCGAACGACGCGCGGCATACCCACTTCGAGAGGTTATGCATGTTCACACGCATTCTGGGCCCGATGACGTCCCTCGGCATCCTCGTGGCAACCGCATGCACCGCGCCGATGGACACCCTCGGGACAGACGACGCGTCGGCGGTGCTGAGCGTCGTCCCGGCGAACGGGACCGAGGGCGTCGATCCGACCCAGCCAATCGTGATCCGCTTCAACCGCACGATGATGAGCGGGACGGAGATGCTCGTCCTGCTGCATGAACGCACGGTGACCGGCCCCGTCGTACCGGGGCGATTCGACTGGTCGGCCGACCGCACCACTCTCACCTTCTTCCCCGCTGCCAGGCTCGCCGCACGCTCGGTCTATGTCGTGCACTTGGCCCCCGACCTTCGTCTGGGATCGGGAGAGCGCCTCAATCACGGCTCGTGCACGCGCCTCGGGGGACGGTCGGTCACGGGCGCCATGATGGGATCGGGCGGCATGTCCGGCGCTGGGATGGGCGCGGGGATGGGCGCCGGGATGATGGGCGCCGGATGGAGCCCCGTGGGCCGCAGTCATGGCATGATGTTCCAGTTCGTCACTTCGTGACGCCGCAGCGGGCTGGCGCGGGTCCGGGGAGTCCGAGGAGTCTCCCCGCGCCCTGCCCGGACGCATCTCCCGGGCGACGGCGTGATCACAGAGGCGAGGAGAAGGAGGTCGCGCAGGTACGGGATGGGACCTCGAATCAGCGGCGGTGGCGGCGCCCCGCTGGGACGGGCGATTGCCACTCGGGTTTACCGTCGGTAAACTGTCCGGCGCCACCTGAACGGTCAACGCGCCCTACTGCTCGCCCCATCGCGCGCCGCGTCCTGACCGCTCCCGACCGGACGCCACGATATGCCGCGCCTTCCTCGCGTGTTTCGCCGCGCCTCACGCCGCGCCTTATGCCGCGTTGCCGGCATCGCCCTCTCGGTGAGTGCGGTGAGCAGTGCCGCACTCGCGCATGATTTCTGGCTGGTGCCGAACGCGTTCGCCGTTCGCGAGGGCGACATGGTGGAAGTCGCGGGACGTACCAGCACACGATTTCCAACAAGCCTCAGCGCGGTAACTCCGGAACGTGTCGCTTCAGCACGGCTCCTCTCCGCCCGTACCAACGCCTCCATCGACCACCTCTCCGTCGAAGGCAAGGCGCTGCGGCTGCGACACCGGCCGGCCGTCGCCGGGCAGTACGTCGTGGCGGTGGCACTGGTTGCTCGCGAATCACGCACGACCCCCGCCGGATTGATGCGCTACGTGGCCTTGGAAGGGGCACCGGCGCTGGCGGAACGCTACCAGAGGGGCGCCGCGGTTCCATCGGTCGACAGCCTGACGCAAGTCGTGTCGAAGTTCGCCAAGACTATTGTCGAGGTAGGTCGTGGAGGACCGGCGACCTTCGATCGCCGAGTCGGACATCTGCTCGAGATCGTCCCGTTGAACGATGCTCGAGGGCTCATGTCACATGATTCCCTGCGCGTCCAGGTGCTGTACCGCGGGACACCGCTTGCTGACGCGCAACTCTTTGCCGGCGGGGCGGTCCCTGCCGACTCCGCCGCCACAGGGCCAGCGTTGCACAAGGACGCCGTGGTCGTGACGGACGCCAGCGGCGTGGCGCAGATCCCGTTGGGCCCCGGCGACGTGTGGAACGTTCGTACGCTCCACGCGGCGCCCGCCCCGGGCGGCGCGGCCGATAGCCGATGGGAGGTCCTCTTCGCCACGCTCGTGGTACAGCTCGCGGCAGGGGGACATGCGCCACACCCGAGCGCCCGGTAGCGCCGGGTGCCAGTGACGGCGGACCATATCCGCCTGCTGGCACGCTTGCGGGCGCCGGTCGCGACGGTCAGTTTACGCATCGTAAAATTCACTGCCCCCAGCTACCCGGCGTGGCGCACTCCTCCTCATCACCTCCTGCATCGTGCCGGTCCATCCGACTGACCCAGGACGCTCCGATTCGCGCCCCGCATTGGGCGGGCGATCCGCATGGTGGCGATCACCTTCTCGGCGACTCGCGCTCCTGCTCGTCCTGCTTTGGCCGACCACCGCGTTCGCGCACGGCGCACTCAAGCGCTCGGACCCCGCCGCCGGCGACACGGTGGCGTCGTCACCCAGTGCGGTACGCCTCGAGTTCACCGAACGCGTCGAGCTTCGACTCGTTCGCATTGCCCTCGCCGGGCCGGGCGGACTTGCGGTCGACCTGAGCGAACCACGTCTCGCGGACAAGGCGCGAACCATCGTGGTCGTCGCGCCAACGAGGCCGCTCGGCCCCGGTCGCTACATCGTGCGTTGGCAGGTGGCGGGGGCGGACGGCCATCCGACGCGTGGCACCTTCGCCTTCACGGTTGGGAAGGGCGGTGACGCGTCAACGGAGGCAGCCAGCGCCCCGCCCGCCGGCGCGCCAGCGACGTCTCCAGCCAACGACGAGCGGCAACCAGCGAGCGGCGCGACCGCGTCGGGCCCCGCGACAGGAGCGGCGCCAGCCCCTTCGTCCGCCGCGGGGCCGCACGTAACCGCCGACTCACAAATGGCTCGGAGCGATCGAGGCGCCGGCCCCTCCTTCAGCGAACGGTCATCGCTGTATGTCGTGATTCGATGGGCACAGTATGTCGCTGCCTTTCTCCTGCTCGGCGGCTTCGTCTTCTGCGCGCTTGTCATCGATCGGGTGCGTGCATCCTCCACGGGGGCTCGCGACTATCTCTTCGCCGCGCGCACGCGGGCGATGGGCGTGGCCCGCGCGGCGGCGCTGGTCCTGGTCATCGCGCAGGGCGCACGCCTTCTCGCGCAACGCGCGACGCTTCGCGATGCGACCGACGCCGCATTCGACGTGTCCGTCGCCGACATGGTGCTGGGAACATACTGGGGCACGGGATGGCTGCTCGTACTCGCCGGCGCGCTGCTGGCCCTGACCGCCATCGTGCGGGCAGAGCGCGCCGCGCACGCGCAACGTGGTGCCGGCGAGGCACCGCTGCCGGCGGATCTCGCCCAGGCACACCCGTCGGGTGAAGCCGAGCTCGAGCAAGCATTGGCCGATGTCGGCGTGGAAACGCTGGAGCCCCCTGACCGAAACGTGTCGCCCGCTCCCGACAGGGCGACGCCTCGCGCGCTCAACGTCACGTGGTTTGTGAGTTGCGCCGTCATCATCGCCGTGGGGCTCGCGCTGTCCGGTCATCAGGCGGCCTCACCCATCGGTCTTGCCGGTGTCGCAGTCGATGCCATCCATGTCCTTGCCACGGCGGGGTGGATCGGGACGTTAGGCGCGCTGGTGCTCGCCGGGCTGCTGGGGCGGCACCTGGTTCCCGCGCCCCACGACGGCGTGGCAGCACTGCTCCGGACGTTCAGTCCGGTCGTCCTGGTGTCGGCGGCTATCGGCGGCGGCGCGGGTCTCGTCCTGGCGTACGTGAACGTGGGCTCGTTTGCC
>CAZVDJ010000425.1:0-4551 GCA_964626245.1 uncultured Gemmatimonadaceae bacterium | reverse complement strand
ACGCTCGATGCGATCAGGCTCACGAAGCGCACGCTGGCGGGGCGCGTTCCGCTCATCGGCTTTGCCGGGGCGCCGTGGACCCTGGCGTCCTACATGATCGAAGGCGAAGGAACGAAGCACTTCCATGTGGTGAAGAAGTTCGTCTTTCGCGAGCCGGCCCTGGTTCACGACCTGCTGGCGCGGCTCTCGGTCCTGATTGGCGACTTCCTCATCGCACAGGTAAAGGCGGGCGCGGAGATCGTGCAGCTCTTCGACTCGTGGGCCAGTGCGCTGGCACCGAGGCAGTACGAGGAGTTCGCGCTGCCCTACGTGCAGGAGATCGTGGGGCGCGTGCGCGCATCCACCGGAGTGCCGGTCATCGCGTTCGCTCCGGGAGCAGGCGCATCGCTGGAGCAGATGGCGCGCACTTCAGGGGCCGACGTGCTGGGCATCGACTGGCAGACGCGTCCCGAGGTGGCGCGTCGCGTCGCGTCAGCGCACGGCAAGGCGATGCAGGGCAACCTGGACCCGTGCGCGCTGTTCGGCACGCCGGACGAGGTGCACGCACGCACCCGGCAAATGCTCCACGACATGCATGGACCGGCGTACATCGCCAACCTGGGGCACGGCGTGCTCCCGGACACGCCCGTGGAGAATGCCCGCGCCTTCGTGAGCGCTGTCAAGGATTTCGTCCCCTCCACCGAGCGCCAGGCGGCGGTCGGCACCCATGACCACTGAGTCGCCTAACGGGGCCCGCCCGGCCGTGACGCCGTCGGGGGGACTCTCTGAATCGCGGCGCCGCGCCGCCCAGTGGACGATCGAGATACACGACGAGCTGACGGACTTCTTCACGACGCTCGATCAGGGCGGGATCTTTGCCGAGGACCGCTGGGAGCGCGACGGGGGCGGCGGGGGCGTTTCCCGCGTTCTGCAGGACGGTGCCACCTTCGAGAAGGCCGGCGTGAATCGCTCCACCGTGTGGGGGAACCTGCCGATCGAGGCGGCCAGACGACTGGGTGGGAGGTATCCGGACGGTGCATCGGCACTTCACTTCTTCGCGAGCGGCGTGAGCGTCGTCGTGCATCCGCGAAGCCCGATGATCGCCACCGTTCACTTCAACGTCCGCTTCTTCGAGATAGCCGGTCCCGACGGCACCATCGTCGACACGTGGTTTGGCGGCGGCACGGACCTGACGCCCTTTCAGCCGCAGTGGCGCGACGCTCGGGACTTTCACGTGGCGCTGCACCACATGTGCTCCCGCTTCCACCCGTCGCTGTATCCTCGCTTCAAGAGCTGGTGCGATCGCTACTTCGTGAATGCCCACCGGGGCGGCGAGGCGCGTGGTGTGGGTGGCATCTTCTACGATCACGTCAGGCCAGGCGAAGACGAGAGCAGGCTCGATACCGAAGGGTGGTTCGACTTCGCCCGGGGAGTCGCCCATGCGCTGCAGCTGGGTTACGCGCCGATCGTCGAGCGTCACCGTGAGGAAGCCTATGGCGAACGAGAGCTGCACTTCCAGCGACTGCGTCGCGGGCGATACGTCGAGTTCAACCTCGTGCACGATCGCGGCACGATTTTCGGCCTGCAAACCGGGGCGCGCACCGAAAGCGTCCTCATGAGCCTTCCACCAGAGGCACGCTGGGACTACAACCCTGCGTTTGCCGCCGGATCGCCCGAGGCCGAGTTCATGGAGATGCTCAAGCCGCGCGACTGGTTGACGACCGCTCCGCCCACCTAGGTCGCGCCAGCCGGCCGCCCCGGCACTCGCGGCGAGCGGACCACGTCCGAGGGAGCCACGCCCAGGACGATCTCGAAGCGGCACGCGGCGTCTCCCATCGCTTCGCATTGCACTTCGTGCACGGTGGCCACAGGCGAGATGAGCAATCGCACGAGCCGCTCGACGGTGGCCGCGTAGTAGGCGCACCGCGGGCCGCTGGCGCCCCGCCCGCGGCACACCGGGCAGCCCCCGAGCGCGAAGCTCATGCGCCCGGTCCCCTCGCGCGCCACGATGAAGCGCGCACTCCCCGCAAACGTCCAGGCGTGCCGTGCGATCGCAGCGGCCACCTGGATGATCGCGTTTGGGCCGATGCGTGCGGCGGAGGACATGGACGTCTCACCCCCGCGAGTCGGAGTCAGACGGCGCGCGAATAGCGGGGCGCTTCGCCCGACCCCGACGCCGGCAGGTACGCATCGAACGCCATGCAGATGTTCCTGAGGAAATACCGACCGACCGGCAGCACGCGGAGCATGCCGTTCTTCAGCGTGACGAGTCCGTCGTTCTCCAGCGGCTGCAACCGCCCCCCCGTTCCCGGCATCGAGGACTCAAGTCCCTCGAGGGAGAGCTCCAGATCGCACATGAGCCGCATGATGACATCCCGGCGTCGCACGTCATCATCGCTCAACGAGAGGCCGCGAACGATCGGCAGCTTGCCGCCGTCGACGGCAGCGTGCCATTCGCTGATCGAGGCGGCGCTCTGCGCGTACGAGCGACCTACCTCACTGATGCCGCTCATCCCGAAGGCCAGGAGGTGATCCGCCGGCATGACCGTGTAGCCCATGAAGTTGCGGTGCAGTTTCCCCGCTCGCTGCGCCTCGGAGAGCGGGTCGGCACGCTGGGCGAAGTGATCGAGGCCAATCCACTGGTAGCCGTTCTCCTCGAAGACGCCGACCGCAAGTCGGAACAGGGCAAAACGCTCCGACGCCTGGGGAAGGAGGGCGGAGTCGATGGCACGCTGGTGCGGGCGCATCCACGGCACGTGCGCATACCCGAAGCAGGCGATCCGGTCAGGCTGCAGGTCGGCAACGCTCGTCAGGGTCCGGATGAACCGAGCGGGTGTCTGCAACGGGAGGCCGTAGATCACGTCCGCGTTCAGGCCCGCAAAGCCCACGGCGCGCGCGGATTCGAAGGCGTCCTGCACGAGCGCCAGCGGTTGCCGTCGCCCGATGACCTCCTGCACATCCGGGTCGACGTCCTGCACGCCGAACGAGATGCGATTGAACCCCATCGCGCGAAGCGCCGCCAGCTGCGCGCGCGACGTCTGCCGCGGGTCGGCCTCCACCGAGAGCTCGGCGTCAGGCGCAATGTCGAAGCGCTGCTCGAAGCAGCTGAACGCACGCCACAGCTGCGACTCGCTGAGGTAGTTTGGCGTTCCGCCGCCCCAATGCATCTGGGTAACGGTGCGCCGGCCGCCGAGTAGCGCCTGCTGCATCGCCACCTCGCGCTCGAGGGCGTCGAGGTAACGGTCAACCGTCTCCGCCCGCCTGGTGACGGTCATGTTGCATCCGCAGTACAGGCACTTCACCGCGCAGAACGGGAAGTGGACGTACAGGGCGAGCGCGTCACGCAGGCCGATGCCACGCAGCGCGCTCGCGTGATCGGTCGCCCCGTAGCTCGTCGACCACGCGGGGACGGGGGGATAGCTGGTGTAACGCGGCCCGGGACGGTCGTAGCGTTCGATGAGCTCCATCGGGAGCAGTGCGTTGTCCATCGGCGCGCGACCCGTCAGGCGGGCGGCGCGGCGGCCGCGCGGTGCGTGACCTCGCGTGTCCTGTGCGACAGCTTCACCAGCTCGCCCGACGACAGCACCTTGGACGCGTCGAAGCCGAAGTCGATCCTGGATGGCTGGCCCCAGTAGTTGATCCGGCCCAGGTCATAGAAGCGCCGGGCCACGGCCCCCTTCAGGAAGGCCTTGAGGCAGCCTCGCAGGTATTTCCGCTTGTAGGGATCCCGTGCCCACGGGTAGGAGAAGAGCGCCTTCTTGAAGTAGTAGCGCCGGTAGTTGTGCAGCACGCCGCGCAGGACGTCGTCGCGCGTCATGTCGTCAGGCTGGATGATGGGGGTGACGAAGTTGTACTTGGCAAAGTCGCGCACCTCGACCTTGCTCTCGAGCTCCCGGAACAGGTCGGAGAACGGCCATGGTGTGTACATGTTCCAGTTCACCATGTCGGCCTCCCAGTCGCAGGCCATCCGGTATGTCTCCTCGATCGTCTCCGCCGTTTCGTTCTCCAGCCCCACGATGAACTGGGCTTCCGTGACGATGCCGGCGTTGTTCAGGAGACGGATCGCCTTCCGGTTGTTCTCGATCGTCGTTTCCTTGTTGAAGCGATCGAGCTGGAGCTGGGCGGCAGCTTCAGTTCCCAGGGAGACGTGCACGAGCCCCGCCTTGCGAAAGCGCGGAAGAAGCGCCTCGTCGCGCAGGATGTCGGTGACCCGCGTGTTGATGCCCCACTGCACGCCGAGGTTGCGCTCGATCAACGCGTCGCAGAGCGCCACGAACTTGCGACGATTGATGGTGGGTTCCTCGTCCGCGAGGATGAAGAATCCCACCTGGTGTTCCCGCACGAGCCGCTCGATCTCATCGACGAACCGGACCGGGTCGCGCGAGCGGTAGGTGCGCCAGAACTTCCACTGCGAGCAGAACGAGCAGGTGAACGGGCAGCCGCGCGCGAATGACGGGACCGCGACGCGGGTGTCGAGGGGGATGTAGATGTACTTGTTCCATTCCAGCAGTCCCCAGTCCCCAGTCGGGGGTCAGCGCGTCCAGCTCGCGAATGGGCGGATGCGACGGCGTC
>CAZVDJ010000424.1:0-4566 GCA_964626245.1 uncultured Gemmatimonadaceae bacterium | reverse complement strand
CCTGGCTGCTGGCGCTCGCCGCCACGCTGGGCGCGGCATTGGTGCACGTGTCGCTCATCTTCGTGCGGGTGCACGGGGTGGGGCAGATGCTGGGCTACGCGCGCGAGCTCCCCTGGCTGGCGGTGGCTGGCTTTGCCCCGTGGTTCGCCGCGCTCGCACTCCTCTTCACCGTGGCGGGGCGGGTCACACCGCGGCTGGCGTCGCTGCAGGTGCAAGTGGCCGTGCACGGGGCCGCCGTGACCTTCGCGGCGCTGTTGCACCTGGGGCGCATCCACGGAGCCGCGGTCCTGCTCCTCGCGGTTGGAGTGGGGGTGCAGCTGGGACGCATGGCCGCCCGTGACGACGCGCGCGCGCTTCGATCGGCGCGATGGGCGGCCACGGGGGCGGCAGCCCTGCTCCTCCTGGCAGGGATCCCCGGGGTGGTGCTGTATCGCGCGCGGCAGGCGTCGCAGCTGGCGGGGCTCCCCGCGGCGCGGGAGGGGGCGCCCAACGTCATCCTGCTCATCCTGGACACGGTGCGCGCCGCGAACCTGAGCGCCTACGGCTACGCGCGTCCCACCTCGCCGGCGCTCGAGCAGCTCGCTCGCGAAGGAACGCTCTTCGAGTCGGCCATCTCCCCGGCGCCGTGGACGGGACCGAGTCACGCCGCCATGCTCACCGGCCGGTACCCGCACTTCAGCGGGATCTGGTACGTGACCCCCATGGCCGATTCGCTCCCGACGGTGGCCGAGGCCTTCAGGCAGGGGGGCTACGCCACCGGTGCCTTTGTCGGGAACGCCTTCTACGCGGGGCGGGTGACCGGCTTCGACCGCGCCTTCGTGCGATACGACGACTACCCGGTCTCGTGGGAGCAGGCCTGGTGGAGCGCGAACTTCTCCCAGGTCGACCTGGTGCGGCAGTTGGCGGCCGCGCGCAGCGGGCCGCCCGGACGCCTGACGCGCGTGCTGAGAAACGCCAGCCTGCGCGTCATCGGCGAGAACCAGGGCGCCCGGTACGACGCGAGCGAGGTCGTGTCTCGCTTCCTGGGATGGCAGGACGAGGTGGCGGGACGACCCTACTTCGCCATGCTCAACCTGTTCGATGCGCATGCCCCGTATGACTCGCCGCTCGCGCAGCGCTTTGGCGAGGGTCGGCGCCCCGAGGATCGCTATGACGGTGCGATCGCCTACATGGACTCGGTGGTGGGAACGCTCGTGAACGGGCTGCGCGAGCGCGGGACGCTCGACCGCACGGTCCTGGTGGTGGTCTCCGACCACGGCGAGCACTTCGGTGAGCACGACATCCGGGGCCACGGGAACTCGCTCTTCCTCGAGCTGCTGCACGTCCCGCTCATCATCCGCGCGCCCGGGCGCGTCCCGTCAGGTGCACGGGTCCGCCACGTGGCCTCGCTGCGCGACATCCCGGCCACGCTGCTCGACCTGGCAGGGCTCCAGGCGCCGCAGATCACCGGCCATTCGCTGGTCCCCCTGACACGCCGCACGTCCGGCGAGCCTTCGCCGGGCAGCCGTTCCGAGGAGCAGGGAAGCGCTCCCACGGTAGCGATCGAGGGCGACGGCCCCGCCGGCGCGACGCCGGTCGCCCCCGATGCCGCGGCTCCAGCCGCCGGGGCGAGGGGGGGCGAGGGGAGGGTGATCACCGTGAGCCCGGCCCTGGCCGAGGCCGACCAGCCGACCAACCAGCACCAGCCGTGGCCCACGTCGTTCGGACCCATGCAGGCGCTCGTCACCGACGAGTTCCACTACCTGCGGCGCGGGGACGGGCGGGAATGGGTCCTGCGGTGGCGTGGTGACACGGCGGGGCGTGGCGACGTCACGGAGACGGGAGAAGGACGTGCAGCGATCGCGCGCAGCCAGCGACTGCTGCGCCGGATGCTGGGGGCACGCTGGACCGAACGAGGACTATCGCAATGAAGCCGAGCAGTTCGAAGGGCGGGACGATGCCGACGGGCCGACCGGCGATGGTCGGGACGTTCGTCGATTCGGCGAGTGCGGAACGCGCACGGTTGGCGTGGGTGGTGGTGCAGCTGAGCATCCTGCTCGGGCTGATCATCGGGCTGCGCATCGAGAACGCGGCGTTCTACGGACGCATTGCCCCGCTCGCGTTCGGGGGGGCGATCGTGAACCACCTGCTGCCGGCGCGCCACCGGCGGGCCTTCTTCGCCGCGCTGTCGCTGGCCGGGATCTGGACCGTCTTCGGCTTGGTGCAGGGGGCGTGGATCGTCGCGATCGGCCTCGCCTTCATCGGCCTGTGCCACCTGCCGGTGTCGCGCGGCATCCGGGTCGCGTTGCTCCTGGCGGCGGGCGCCGCGCTGGCCGCGCTGCGCGCCGGCTTCGTGTCGC
Source organism: uncultured Gemmatimonadaceae bacterium (assembly GCA_964626245.1). Classification (GTDB taxonomy): domain Bacteria; phylum Gemmatimonadota; class Gemmatimonadetes; order Gemmatimonadales; family Gemmatimonadaceae; genus SCN-70-22. The sequence goes on along the minus strand of CAZVDJ010000424.1, from coordinate 2,227 downwards.
CGCCATGGTCGCCGGCGATCTGGTCGATCGTGGGGTCGATGCTGATGTTCCGCGTGATCGTGTACGCCTACGACCAGCCGCACATGAAGGGGGGGATCCCCTGGTCCGAGCGGCTGGCGTACTTCTTCTGCCTCCCCAACGTCGTCTTCCCCCTCTTCCCCGTCATCGACTTCGCCACCTTCCGCCGCACGTACTACGATCGCCCGCCAGTGGTGATCTACGAGGAAGGGGTCCGCTGGATCCTGCGCGGGCTCGTGCACCTGGTGGGGTATCGCCTGGTCTACCAGTTCGGCACGCTCTCGCCGGCCGAGGTGCGCAGCGGGACCGACCTGATCGTCTACCTGGCGGCCAACTTCGGGCTGTACCTGCGCGTGTCGGGGCAGTTCCACCTCATCGTGGGGCTCTTGCACCTGTTCGGCTTCCGCCTGCCGGAGACGCACCGCTTCTTCTACCTCTCGTCGAGCTTCTCCGACCTCTGGCGGCGCATCAACATCTACTGGAAGGACTTCATGCAGAAGGTCTTCTACATGCCGCTCTTCTTCCGCCTGCGGAAGAGACGCAGCGAGACCTTCGCGATGGTGGTGTCGACGATCGTCGTCTTCCTGGTGACCTGGTTCTTCCACTCGTACCAGTGGTTCTGGCTGCTGGGGACGTGGTTGTGGAGCACGACCGACACGCTCTTCTGGGCCTTCCTGGGCGCCTGCCTGATCGCCAACTCGCTGTATGAGGCGCGGGCGGGACGCGCGCGCAGCCTCACGACGCCGCGGCCCACGGCGGCGCGGCTGGCGCGCCATGGGGTGCAGACGGCGGCGATGTTCTCGCTCATGGCGATGCTCTGGGCGTTCTGGACCAGCCCCACGGTGCGCGACTTCGCCAACCTGCTGCGCGGCGCACGTTTCGGCGGGCGCGACGTGGCGTTGCTGCTGGCGGTGTGGTCCGGCGTCGCCCTGGTGGCGGCGCTGCTCTACCGGCGGGCGCAGGGGGCGGCAGGGCAGAGCCCCGCGCCGCCGCGCTGGGCGCCGTACGCCACCGCCGGGCTGCTCGCCCTGGTGCCCGTCAGCGACCTCCCGGTCGTGCAGCCCTACGTCCCCGAGCGCGCGCGCCCCGTGCTGGCGGGGGCCCGCGACGTGCAACTCAACAAGCGCGACCAGGAACAGCTGCAACGCGGTTACTACGAGAAGATCGTCGGGGTCAACCGCTTCAACAACGAGCTCTGGCGCGTCTACTCGCTGCGCCCCACCGACTGGGTGCGCCTGGACAGCACCGGCGCCGTGCGCCGCACCGACGACGACCGGCTGGAGGAACTCGTCCCCGGGTGGTCGGAGATGTTCCATGGCGCGCGCCTCACGATCAACTCGGCGGGGCTGCGCGATCGAGAGTATGCGCTGGCCAAGGCACCGGGGACCTTCCGCATTGCCGTGCTGGGGCAGTCGTACGTGTTGGGCGAAGGGGTGAACGACCACGAGACGTTCGAGAACGTGATGGAGGACCGCCTCAACGCCGAGGATGCCGCGCGGCTGGGATACCAGAAGATCGAGGTGCTCAACTTCGGCGGCCCGGCCTACAGCGCCATGCAGCAGCGTGCCGACCTGGCGGTGGGGCGCGTGGGGAAGTGGCAGCCCGACCTGGTCATCACGGTGGGCCACTTCCGCGAGTTCGCGCAGATCGACGACTACTTCATGTCGTACCTGCGCCAGCGCCCGCGTGACCAGATCCCGCCCGGCGTGTGGCGCTGGATCGATGCCGCGGGGCTCGACACGTCGATGTCGACGGAGCAGGCGGAGCGCCGGATGCAGCGCCTGGCGGAGCCGATCCTGCGGGAGACGTATGCCGACCTGGCGGCGCGCATCCGTGCCCTGGGTGCGACCGCCGTCTTTGCCTACATCCCCACGCCCACGGTGAAGGGTGACCCGGAACGCGTGCGGCGCTACCTGGCCACGACCGACTCGGCGGCGTTCGACGTGCGGCTGGACCTGCGCGACGTGTACGCGGGGCTCAACGAGGAGCGGCTGCGGCTGACGGCCTGGGACCACCATCCCAACGACGCCGGCCACCGCCGCATCGCCTGGCGCCTGCTGTACGAGCTGCGCCAGCACCCCGAGCTGCTCCGCCGGCGCGCGACGGCCGCGGTCGCGACACCATGACGGCGACCACCCGCACCTGGCGCGACCTGCTCACCTTGTGGCTGGCGGCAGGCGTCACGGCCGGCGCCACCCACCTGCTCACC
>CAZVDJ010000423.1:0-4568 GCA_964626245.1 uncultured Gemmatimonadaceae bacterium | reverse complement strand
GGCAGAGGTCGTGTGCGCCGTGCGCACAAAGGCCTCGCTGGGCTGGAACTTCCGGTGCTCCTGCAGCAGGACGTCGATGTCGGACATGTCGGGGCGTCGCGGGAATTGGCGCGGAGAGGCTCGAGGCAGGCGGGCGGGGACGGCGTCGCCACCCCGGTCCGGGGAGGGAACGGCCGCTCGCAACTCACCGTCCCGAACCTGCTGGCTCGTGCTTCGATGTGCAACCGCGGGCGGCGGCCCCCCGGGCACCGGGCGACCAGGCCGTCGCACCGCCTCCGCCAACCGTGCGGCATAGTGGAGACGGTGTCGCGAAATGCGGCGCCGCTCCACCAGGGCTCCCCGGGGTCCATCACGGCGAAGTCACGGAATCGCAAGGACTTTCCAATGCTCGTGTCCGGTTGGCACGCGCTTCGCCATGTTCGGGCGGTGCGTTCGGTACCACGCGGAATCCTGGAGAACCACCCAAGGATTCCCACTGCGTTGGCAGCGGATGCGTCGGACCCCTGCACGTGCATCGCACGCTTCCCGAGACACGGACCTGTCATGCCTGCCCTAGCAGAAGCGAACCTAATTGCGGCCCCCATGCGCCTGATTGCCGAGACGCGCGTCGACTTTCGTTCGGCCGCCCTCGACTCGCTGGAACGCGCTGGCGCTCTGGGTTCTCCGCTGCTGGCCATCGACATGGGCGAGACGCGCGACGTGGACGCGAGCGGGCTGGGGATCCTCGTCCTCGTGCAGAAGCGGGCGCGCGAGCGCGGGCTCAGCACGCGCCTCCTCAACACGCAGCACTCGGTCCGCTCCCTCCTCGCGCTCACCAAGCTCGACTCCCTCTTCGAGTTCGCCTGAGCGACGTCCGAATCGACCGCGCTCGTCGGCCGCGACGCCGGACGCCGCTCACCTGTGTGAACGGCGTTTGTCGTTTTCGCACGCGCCGAGGGCTTACGTCTGACGTGCCGCGGACCAAATTCCTATGCAAACGTCTCCACGGGCGGCGAACGGCCACGTTCGTGCCGTCAAAGACCACTTCCTCCCTCGATGATCACGATCAAGGACGTCGCTCGCCGTGCTGGTGTGAGCGTGGCGACGGTGTCACGAGTGCTGAACAAGAGCGGTCCGGTGAGTCCAGAGGCCGCGAAACGGATACATGAGGCTGCTGCAGCACTTCACTATGTCCCGCATGGTGGCGCGCGCTCCCTCATCACGGCCAAGACTAGCACCATCGGCGTTCTCCTGCCCGACCTGTACGGTGGCTTCTTCTCGGAGATGATCCGGGGGATCGACCAGACGGCACAGCAGAACGGCTATCACCTCCTGCTGTCCGGTTCACACAACCGACGGACCGAGATGGAGGCGGCGATGCGCGCCATGCGCGGCCGCACCGACGGCCTCATCGCCATGTCGCCGCACTTCGATGCCGCGATGCTGGTCGAGAACCTGCCGCCCACCCTTCCGGTGGTCCTGCTCTCCTGCAAGGCGACCTGCGAGGTGGATCACGTCATCGCGATCGACAACGCTGGTGGTGCCGAGGCGATGGTGAACCACCTCATCGCCCTCGGTCATCGGCGCATCGCGATGGTCATGGGCGAGGAAGGGCACTTCGACACGGCGGAGCGGTTGCAGGGCTACCGGCGCGCGCTGGAGGCGGCCGGAATCGCGCTGCGTCCCGAGTACGAGGCACAGGGAGACTTCTCCGAGGCCTCCGGGCATCGCGCCGTTCAGCAACTCCTCACCCTCCCCGAGCGCCCCACCGCGATCTTCTGCGCCAACGACTCCATGTGCATCGGCGGACTCGCCGCTGCGAGCGAGGCGGGGGTCCGCGTCCCCGCCGACCTGACGATGGTGGGCTTCGACGACATCCCGCTGGCGCAGTACCTGTCGCCGCCACTCACCTCGGTGCACGTCCCGGTCTTCGAGATGGGGGCGCGCGCCGTCTCGCGGCTCATCGCCGTGCTCAAGGGCGAGCCCGTGGAGGACGGCAAGAGCGTGCGGCTCCCCACGCGGCTGGTCGTGCGCTCGTCGTGCGCACCGCCACCCAAACCGGCATGAGCGTGACGCGCGGTCGCCGTCATCCACGCGCGCGCCTGGCCACGATGGTCCAACCGTTGAATGCAGCCTCCACCCCGGACGCTGCCCCGTCTCTCCCTCACTCGACGTAGACGCAGATGTTCAACCCCTGGCGCGACATCTCGCCCGGCCCGCATCCGCCGGACGAGGTCACCGCGATCATCGAGATCCCCAAGGGGAGCCGCAACAAGTACGAGCTGGACAAGGAGACCGGGCTCTTCAAGCTCGACCGGGTCCTCTACTCGGCCGTGCACTACCCCGGCGACTACGGCTTCATTCCGCGCACGCTGCACGAGGACAACGACCCGCTCGACATCATCGTCCGCATCGACGAGCCGACCTTTCCGGGGTGCCAGATCCAGGCGCGCCCCATCGGCGTGCTCAAGCTGCTCGACCGCGGGGAGCCCGACGACAAGATCCTCGCCGTGCCGTCGCACGACCCGCTGCACCGCGAATACTTCGACATCGCCGACCTCCCCAATCACTACCTCGCCGAGATCGAGCACTTCTTCCAGATCTACAAGGACCTGGAGGGGAAGCGCATCCAGATCGTCGGGTGGGAGAAGAGCGAGGTGGCGCTGCGCGTGATCCAGGAGTCCATCGCGCGATACGCGGCGCAGTACCCGGGCCAGTCGCACTGAGGCTCCACCGCGCGCCGCGGTGCGGCGGGGTGGGTCGGCTGCTGCCCGTGCGTTAGGACTAGAGTCCGAAAACAAGCACGCGTCGTCACGCGTTCGCCGCCCATCCCATCGGGCGGGCTTGCCTGCCGGCGTGGAGGGGACCACAATCCTGACGCCCGGCGCCGTCCTCGTCGTCCTCACCTGGAGGCCTCCTCGGCCACCGCCTGCCGAGCGGGGCGCAGCGTCGGGTTGCCGCATGCTGATCCTCGCCCGCGCCCGCCGCAGCCTCTGCTGTGCTCGGCGGTTAGGGCGGACTGCCGACTGGTCGTGATGGAGCCCTCGTACTCACCTGGCAAGACCCACGTCCCCGGCGCGTGGCCCGCGCGCGTGCAGGCGCTGCTGCGAAGCGCGCGTGCCCGGCACGTCGTCCTGTCCGACGCGAGCGTCGCGGACGCTGCGCGCGCGGCGGATGACGCGACCGCTGCGGACCGTGCGACCGCCGCGGACCGTGCGACCGCCGCGGACCGCGCGAGCGCTGCGGATCCCTGGGGCGGCGACGCCGTCTTCACCGTCCTGCGCCGGGGCGAGCGCAACACGGTGCTGCGCGCCACGCTCCCCGGCCCCCTTGGCGAGACGCGCTCCGTGGTGCTCAAGCTCTTCGGCGACGACAGCGCCCTGGCCGACGCCGACTGGCGCTGCATGCAGGCGTTGAGCGGGAGCGGGGTCGTCCCCGACGTGATTGCCGGGCTCGCCGACGCCCGCGGCTTCGCGATGGTCGACCTGGGCGACGAGACGTTCGAGCGGGTGCTGGCACGCGGCACCTCCAGCGATGCGCTGCAGGTGGTCACGCGCATGGCCGACGCCTACGCGCGGCTGCACGTGGAGGGGCGCTCGCTCGTGGCTCGCACCGAGGCGATGCGCTCCTCGGCGCTCACGTACGAGCTGGGCGACTGGACGGACGGCCTGCCGCGCGCGCTGGCGTGGCTGCACCTGACGGATGACGATTCGCGCGTGCGGCGCGCGCTGTCGCGCGTGGTGCACGCCTGGTACGCCGCGCGCGACGCCGTCACCCTCACGCAGGGGGACCCGGCGCCGGGCAACGTGCTGCTGGCCAGCGACGGTGCGGTGCGCCTGGTCGACTTCGAGTACGGCGCGGCCCGGCACCCGGCGTACGACCTGGCGGCCTGGGACGTGATCTGCCCGCTTCCCGGCGAGGCGGTGCACGTCTTCCGCGCGAGCTACGCGTCGCGGCGCCAGGCGCTGGGGTGGCCCATGGACACCGCGGAGGACGACGCCTCGTACGCCGCCGTCTTCACCCACCGGGCGCTGGCGCTGCTCTCCTGGCTACCGCCGGCGGCGCGCACGCGCGACGTGCCATGGGTGGAGAGCTGGACCGCGCGGCAGGCGGTGCTCAGCACGCTCGACCGCCTAGCCACGAGGGCGCGGCACGACTCCGAGCTGCAACGCCTGGCCGAGGCAGCCGAGCGGGCGGCGTCGCAGTGGCGCGAGGCATGGCCCGACGTCGAGCGCGTGCTCCCTCCCTGGCCGGCCTTTCGCGGCGCCATCGCCTGACCGTCGTCCTTTGGCGCGTCTCCCGAGGTGGCGATCGCCAGGTGGCGATCGCCAGTCGGCTAGCGCCAGTCGGCTAGCGCCAGCGGCGCAGGACGAGCGCGGCGTTGATCCCGCCGAAACCGAAGGAGTTCGAGATCACGTGGTCCACGCTGGCGGCCGCCCCCGTCGCCGGGACGTGCGCCAGGTCGCAGGCGTCGTCGGGGACCTCGAGGTTGACCGTGGGAGGGAGCCACTCGCGCGACAGCGCCAACGCGCAGATGGCCGCCTCGATCGCCCCCGACGCGCCTAACGCGTGGCCGTAGTACCCCTTGG
>CAZVDJ010000422.1:0-4575 GCA_964626245.1 uncultured Gemmatimonadaceae bacterium | reverse complement strand
CAGCGCGGGCTGCGCGTCGCGGATGCGCTCCACCGCGAAGTTGAAGGCGTTCACGTCCAGGAGGAACGCGATGTTGAGGTACTCCTGCAGCGACCGGGCCAGGTCCGCCACGGCCCCGAGCGCAGGGTTGTCCTGCATCGTCCCGAACGACACCCAGCGGGCCGCCCCCGTCAGCAGGCGCAGGGCGGGCAGGTGGGCACGCAACGGCTGCAACGCGCCGTCCAGCGACGTGTCCTGCACGCGGGCCAGCCGCTCCGCCACGCCAATGAGGATTGGCAGGGCACGCAACGAGGGGACATACGGCTCGGTGCGCGCGCGCAGCGCAACCTTCACCAGGTAGTGGACCAGGAAGAGCCCGAGCACGACCAGCAGCGCCCGCGGCCAGATGGGGATCACCAGCAGGAGCGCGGCCATCAGCAGCGCCGTGCCGACGTAGAGCCAGCGTTGACGCGACCGCTCCGGCAGGACCCCGCGCATCAGGTCCGGGAGATAGCTCACGTGCCACGCTCGCAACCGCAGCAGCTCGCGCGTGACGCGGATCCGTCGCTCGGCCGACGCCTGGAAGCCGTCGACGAGGGCGTCGAAGCTTGCCAGCGCCGCCGGGTCGCGCCTGGGGCGGCGCAGGCGGTCATACAGCACCTGCGAGCCCACCTGGCTGGCCGTGCGGTCGAGTGCCGCCCACACGGCGTCCATGTCGAGGTCGCGCCACGTGCGCTCATCCAGCGCCTCGGCAACGCCATCCTCCCCCTCACGCGCCCTGAACCACCCCGCCGCCCGCTCCAGGTCGCGTTCGCGCTCCACCGCCTCCCCGAAGTCCTCCAGGTAACGCGCGGTCCAGCGGCGCTCAGCCGCCGCGCGCCGCCACGTGAGGATGGCAGCGGCGGCGACCAGTGCGACTCCGGCGAGAAGGGCGAGCGGCGCCATCGCGGCCAATCTACTCGGCATCGACGTGACGTATTCCCTCGACTGCCGCAGATTCCTGAAGCTGCCCCGTCGCCTCCACCCCTCCCGCCGTGAAACGCCTCGTCAGGATCGTCATCGCCGTACTCGTCGTCGGATACCTCGGCATCGTGGGCGCCACGCGCGTCAGCGAGAAGTCGATGGTCTACCACCCCGCCGCGCGTGCCGTTGCGGCGCCGAACCCCGGGCTCGCGCTGCAGCAGCGAGAGGTGTCGTATGCCAGCAGCGATGGAACGAGGCTGACTGCGTGGATCGTCCCGGCGGCCGCGCGCGACTCCAGCGGGATGTGGCTCCTCGTCTGCCACGGGAACTACGGCAACATCGGCTACGGCGATCGCCCCGAGTTCTATGCCTTCGCACGCGACCTCGGGCTCAACATCCTCGCCTTCGACTATCGCGGATTCGGCGCGAGCGACGGGACGCCCGACGAGGAGGGGCTCTACCAGGACGCGCTGGCCTCGTGGCGCTACCTCACCGACTCGCTCGGCGTGCCGCCGTCGCAGGTGGTCATCTTCGGCCATTCACTGGGCAGCGGCGTGGCCACGGACCTCGCGACGCGCGTCGAGGCAGCTGGGCTCGTGCTGGAAGGCGCCTTCACCTCGGTCGTCGACCGTGGCGCCGAGCTCTACCCCCTCCTCCCCGTTCGCCTCATCGCGTCGCAGCGATTCGAGTCGCTGGCGAAGATCGGACGCGTCGGGGAGTCGACGCTCTTCCTTCACTCGCCCGAGGACGACGTGATTCCCTTTGCGCACGGGGAACGGCTGCACGCGGCTGCCCGGGAGCCCAAGCGGCTCGTGCCGGTGCGGGGTGGCCATATGTCGGCCTACTCCGTCGACAAGGGGACGTACTTCGGCGCCCTGGCCGAGCTCGTGGCCGACGTGACCCCACCGCACCTGGCGGCCGCGCGGGGCGTCCCGGCGTCCACCGGCGACCCGGGACGTTAGGCGGCAGCGCACACCGGAGTGCGGGCGCATCGAGCCCTCACGCGGCACGGATTGGCGAACTGCTCGTCAGGCGCCGGCCGGGGAGCCGGCGGCGGAGCCGGCGGGGGAGCCGGCGGCGGAGCCGGCGGTGGAGCCGGCGGTGGAGCCGGCGGTGGAGCTGGCGCCCGGCCGGGCGCCCGACACCGTCAGCAGCAGCGCCGCGGTTGCCGCGAGGGCGGAACCGGTCAGGAAGGCGCTCGTCGCCCCCGCGCGCTCCCAGATCGTGCCGAAGAGCAGCGCGGCCGGCAGCGCGCCCACCCCGACGGTGAGGTGGAACCAGCCAAACGCCCGGCCCCGTGCAGCTGGCGGTACCAGGTCGGCCACGAGGGCGCGCTCCACCCCTTCGGTGAGTCCGAAGAAGGCGCCGTAACAGGCGAACAGCACCCACGCCCAGGCCGCGCCCTCGGCCAGTGCGAAGCCGAGGTAGACCAGGGCGTAGACGAGCCACCCGGCCGCAATCACGCGACGTCGCCCCACGCGGTCGGACAAGGCACCGGCTGGCGTTGACGCTACCGCCTTCACCAGGTGCAACACCGCCCAGAGGAGTGGAAGCGTTGACGGCGCGACCCCCACGTCGCGCGCACGCAGCAGGAGATAGGCGTCGGTGGCGTTCCCGAGGGTGAAGAGCAGGACGACGAGGAGATAGCGGAGGAAGGCACTCGGCAGCGCGGGGGGCCCCCCCGAACTCATGGTCGCCGTCGCACCCGCGCCCGCCCTCACCATTCCCTTCCCTCCGCCATCCTCCCGTTCCGCATCCACCGTCAGGCCGCCGCCCACGACCCGTGCGCCGTCCCTCCCGCCCGCACGCCCCCGCTCTCGGACGAACACCACCAGCACCACGACCGACAACAGCGCCGGAATCGCCGAGGCCAGGAAGACCGCGCGCAGCCCCCAGGCCCCCCACTCGAGAAGCGCCCACGCGACCAGGGGCCCCGCCACCGCACCCAGGTGGTCGGCCGCCCGATGAAAGCCGAACGCACGTCCTCGTGCATCCGGAGCGACCGCGTCGGCGATCATCGCGTCGCGCGGCGCGGTGCGCACTCCCTTGCCCACCCGATCGCCCATCCGGATGAGCACCACCGCCCACACCCCCTGCGCCATGCCCACCAGCGGGCGAAGGACAGACGAGATCAGGTAGCCGCCCACCACCAGCGGTTTGCGCCGGGGCAGACGATCGCTCCACCACCCGCTCCCGTACTTGAGCAGCGACGCCAGCGCCTCGGCGCCCCCTTCCATCGCGCCGATGGAGAGTGCGCTCGCCCCCAGCACGCCGCTCATGAAGACGGGGAGGAGCGGGTAGATCATCTCGCTGGACACGTCCGTGAGCAGCGAGACCAGCCCGAGCGCGACTACGGTCGACGGAAGCCGTCGGGTCGTCATGCGCGGCAATCTACCCACACGGCGTACTGCACCACCCGACTTGCGGCGGCCCCGCCTCGCAGCGCATTTACAGCGTATGTCCGCCGGCCCCCAAAGCGCCAACGCCGGCGCCGTCCGCCGAGTCTTCGACGCCCTGCTCCCGGCGCGGCGTCACGTCGTGGCCCACGACGAGCGCACCATCGCGCGTCAGGTGGCGCTCGCCGAGATCGCCGCGCCCACCGGACGGGAGTCTGCGCGCGCAAGCGCAGTGCAGCACCACCTGCGATCACTCGGCCTCCCCACGGCCATCGATGAGGCGGGAAACGTCGTGGCCCGCCGCGCCGGGAGCACCGACGCGCCGCCGGTCGTCGTCTGTGCGCACCTCGACACCGTCTTCGGCGATGACGTCTCGCACCGCGTGACGCGCGACGGACATCACCTCACGGGGCCGGGAATCGGTGACAATGCCCGCGGCGTCGCGGCGATGCTCACCATCATCGAGGCGCTCGAGGCATGCGCCGTGCGCACGCGGCGCCCCATTCTCCTCGCCGCCACGACCGGCGAGGAGGGGAGCGGCAACCTGCGCGGCGCCCGGCACCTCTTTGCGTCCGCGGCGGCCGGCGCACACGCCGCGATTGCGCTCGACGGTGCGGGTGACGAACGGGTCGTCACGCATGCGCTGGGCACCCGCCGCTTCCGCGTGCGATTTGCCGGCCCCGGGGGGCACAGCTGGGCCTCGTTTGGTGTCGTCAATGCCGTGCATGCCGCCGCGCAGCTGTCGTCGCAGCTGGCGGCGTGGCCGCTCCCAACCTCACCGCGCACCACGCTCACCGTGGCGCGCATCGGCGGGGGGAGCGCCATCAACGCCATCCCGGCCGAGGCGTGGCTCGAGGTCGACGCGCGTTCCACCTCGGCCTCGGAGCTCGACCGGCTGGAGGAGGACCTGCGTGCGGCGACGCGCCACGTCCTCGAGGCCAACAACCGGGATCGCAGGACAGGCACCCTCCCGTTGCAGGTGGCGATAGAGATCGTGGGCGAACGCCCTGGCGGCGTCATCGCCGCGGACGCGTTCCTGGCGCAAGCCGCCTTTGACGCCACGCGACTGGTCGGGCGCACGCCCGAGGGCGCCGTCGCCTCCACGGATGCCAACGTTCCGCTGCATCTCGGCATCCCGGCCATCGCCCTCGGGGCAGGCGGACGTGGCGGCGACGTGCACACCACGCGCGAGTGGTTCGAGAACCGCGACGGCGCGCGCGGCATCGTGCGCGCGATG
>CAZVDJ010000421.1:0-4576 GCA_964626245.1 uncultured Gemmatimonadaceae bacterium | reverse complement strand
CGCCATGTCGTACTCGTCGGAGATGTCCCCCACCACCTCCTCCACCAGGTCTTCCATCGTCACGATCCCGGCCGTCCCGCCAAACTCGTCGAGCACCACGGCAATCTGCGCCCGCGTGCGCCGCAGGTCGTCGAGCACGCGCTCCGCCGACCGCGACGCCGGGACAAAGAGTGGCTCGCGCAGGTGCTCGCGCAGCCGGAACGGGGTGTCCTCGTCGCGCAGCCAGAGTTCCTTGGCCAGGAAGACCCCCATGATGTCATCGAGCGACTCATCATAGACCGGATAGCGGGAGTAGCGCTCGCGTCGCACCACCTCGCGCACCTCCTCCTCGTCGGCGTCCACGTGCAACGCGACGATCTCGGTCCGCGGGCGCATGACGTCGTGCACGTGCTTGGCGGCGAAGTCGAAGATCCCCGCCAGCATCGCCGAGTCGGTCTCGTTGAGCGTGCCGGCGCCGCGCGCCTGCATCACCAGCAGCCGCAGCTCCTCCGGCGTGTGCGCGTGGTACGCCTCGCTCATGGGACGGATCCCCACCAGGCGCAGCAGCCAGTTGGCCGTGCCGTTGAGGAGCCAGATGAAGGGCGACATGAGGCGGGAGAACGCCATCAGCGGCCACGCCACCAACCCGCTGATGCGCTCGGGCATCACCAGGGCCACCGACTTGGGCGCCAGCTCCCCAAGGACGATGTGCAGGAAGGTGATGATCAGGAACGCCGTGATCGTCCCGGCGGCCGTGTGCGCCATCCCGGGCGGGACGTCGATGCCGAACGATGAGAGCAGCCGGTCGACGATGACCGCCAGCGCCGGCTCGCCGATCCAGCCGAGGGCGAGCGATGCCAGCGTGATGCCGAGCTGCGTGCCGGAGATGTAGCGATCGAGATCGGCGAGCGCCTTCATCGCGCGAACGGCCCCGCGGTCGCCTCCCTCCGCCATGGCGGCGAGCTTCGAGCGGCGCGCCCCCACCAGGGCGAATTCCGCCATGACGAAGAAGCCGTTGAGCGCGACGAGGATCAGGACCGCGGCGAGTCGGCCGGAAATCGACGAGAGTGTGAGAGGTTCCACGACAGGGATGATCGGGGCAGGCGAGCGACGGCGCGAGTCGGCGGGGGCGAATGCGGCGACCGACGCCGCCAACGTCTACGGCTGCTTACAGGCTCCCCTCGCCACGCGCGCACGAATCGCGGCCGGGGTGGGAAGGGAATCGCGCGACGGCGAGCGGAAGACGGCCAGGTACTCGTCCTGACCCGTGCTCACGACCTTCTCCTTGCGATAGCCCACCAGGCTCAACTCGCACTCCAGGAGCCAGGGCGGAGTTCCGTGCTGGTCGGTGGGAAAGGTCGTGTCCAGTATCCCCACCGGCGCGCCTGCCTTGAGCGAGCCGGCAAGATTGTGCAGCAGGGCGAAGGGATCCGTGATCTCGTGGTACATGTGGATGAGGATCGCGGCGTCGACGCCGTCGCGCGGGAGCCGGGGGTCGTGCGGATCGCCGCGCACCACGGTCACGTTCTGGAGCCCGGCCACTTCCACGCGCTCCGACAGGAGCGACAGATACTCCGGCACGATGTCCTGCCCGTACACGTGACCGGTGGGGCCCACGCGCTGCGCCATGCGCAGGACGTAGTAGCCATCGCCCGCGCCGACATCGGCCACGCGCATCCCCGGCGTGAGCGGGAGCGCATCCATTACCGTCTCGGCCTCATTCGCTGCATCGCGCACGAACTCATCGGTCCAGCGCGGGGCCACGATCTGCGAGAATCGCCGGCTGGGCGCCGGGAAGGAGTCGGCGGGGAATCCGCGGGAGAAGGAGGTCCACTGGGAGTCGGCCGGGACCTGCCGCTGGGGCGTCGCCTGGCCGGTGCCGCACGCCGCGACCGTGAGGAGGAGGGCCGGGAGGCCCAGTCGACCTGCGGAGTGGCGAATGCCGCGCGCGAAGGCGAGTCGGATCACAGCGGGAACGGGGGGACGGGAGCCGTGGGGAGGTCGGACACCCCACCTCAACGCTAACCCGGGCGCGGCATTTCGCTACGGGCTCAACGCCATGCCGGGAAACGCGTTCCGCCGCGAATCGTCAAGAGGATGGCACTTTGCCAGTGTCCCGGTGCGACCTCGGCCGCTGCAGGATGCAAGGCGCCGACCGCCTGCCTGCACGGCGCGAACTCGCTGCGGCACAAGCGCTTCCGGCCTGATTCCCTCGCGACCCGTCCCGCGTGTCTCCCATCGCCTCCGTTTCCCGAGCCTTCATCGAGCCGCGGCGCCTGCTGCGCTCGATGTACGTGGGGCGCCTGGCGATCTCGGCGGCCATCTACCTCGCGGCGGTCTTCGCCTGGCGCGACGCCGACCGCGTGGACACGCTCGTGGCGTCGCTCCTCATCACGGGGACGCTCGTCTTCACGGCGGCTGCCGCGGCGTACAGCGAGGTGGGCGAGCGCCCGCTGGGCGAGCCGTTCTACGCGCTGCAGGCGCTCTTCGACCTGGTCCTGGTCACCGCCATCGTACACGTGACCGGAGGGGGCGCCTCGCAATTCACGGCGCTCTACATCCTCGTCATCGCCACCTCGGCGGTCCTGCTGAGCCCCACCGGGGCGCTGGTCACGGCGGCGCTGGCCTGCCTGACGTACTTCGTCGAGGTCATCGTCCTGTCGCGCGCACAGCTGGATGCCGCGCTCTGGTTGCAGCTGGGGGTCTTTGCCGTGGTCGCGCTGTCGTCGTGGTACATCGCCGCCCGGCTGCGCGAGGCGCGCGCGGGGACGGAGGAACTGGCGGCGGAGCTGGTGAAGGTGCGGCTGGAGGCCAGCGACATCCTGCGCAACATCCGGAGCGGGATCGTCACCGTCGACGGCGCCGGCACGCTGCTGTACGCCAATCCGGCGGCCAGCGCGCTCCTGGGGCTGCCGCTCGAGTCGCAGCTGGGCCGATCGGCGATCGCGCTCATCGAACCGGTGTCGCCGGTGCTGGCGCGGGCGATGGAGCGGGCCGTGGGCGAGGGGGTGCGCATGACGCGCGCGGAGGGGACCGTGACGACGGCGACGCGCTCCTTTCCCATCGGGCTCAACACGACGCTGTCGCAGTCAGGCGGTCGCGAGGGAGGTGCGGGCGGCGGCGCGGGCGGCGGCACGGCGACGGCGATCTTCCAGGACATCTCGGACCAGAAGCGCCTGGACGCGTTGCACCTGCGCGCGGAACGGCTGGAGGCGGTGGCCGAGCTGAGTGCCTCGCTGGCCCACGAGATCAAGAATCCGCTCGCGTCCATCCGATCGGCGGTGGAACAGCTGGGGCGCTCGCCGCGCGCCACCGACGATGAGCGCTCGCTGGCCTCGCTCATCGTGCGCGAGTCGGACCGGCTGTCGCGGCTGTTGAGCGAGTTCCTGGACTTTGCCCGCGTGCGCGTGACGCGCATGGGGGCGGTGGACCTGGCCGCGGTGGCGCGCGGGGCCACGTCGCTGGTGGCGGCGCACCCCGACCGGCGCGAGGGGGTCCAGGTGCAATGCGCCGTCCCCGAGCTGCCGGTGGTGGTGGAGGGCGACGAGGACCTCCTGCACCGCGCCGTCTTCAACCTGACGCTCAATGCCGTGCAGGCATCGACGCGTCCCGGCACCGTGCGTGTGGAGCTGGCGCCGCTCACCTCGGACGACGCCCCGGCCGGGGTGTCGTTCGACGAGGGGGGCGTGGCGCTGCGCGTCTCGGACGAAGGGGACGGGATCCCCGACGAGATCCGCGACCGGTTGTTCGACCCGTTCTTCACGACGAAGCCCGGCGGGAGCGGGCTGGGGCTCTCGGTGGTGCACCGCGCCATCGAGTCGCACCGCGGCTTCGTCTTCGTGGACAGCGACCCGCGCGGGACGCGGGTCACCGTACTCCTTCCCACGTCCCAGGCCGAGCCTGGTGTCGCGGCCTGACGAGCATATGACTCCCATGATGACTGGCAACGGCGGACCCAACGTGCTGGTGGTGGATGACGAGGCGGGGATCCTCGAATCGCTCCGCATCCTGCTGAAGAACGAGGGCTTCACGCCGCACGTGGCGTTAGGCGGGCGGCAGGGGCTGGAGCAGATCCAGACGCTGGCGCCCGACGTGGTGCTCAGCGACATCCGCATGCCGGCGGTGGGCGGGCTGGAGATCCTGAGCGCCGCGCGCCAGAAGGACCCGGACGTCCCGGTGATCCTGATGACGGCGCAGGCCACGCTGCAGTCGGCCATGCAGGCGGTCAACGAGGGGGCCTTCTACTACATCCAGAAGCCGTTCCGCAACGACGAGCTGCTGGCCATCCTGCGCCGGGCCACGGAGCACCGCTCGCTGCGGGTGGAGAACAAGGTGCTGAAGCAGGAGATCAAGCGGCAGCACAAGGCCGTCTCCTCGCGCCCGGTGGGGAAGAGCCGCGTGTGGCAGGACGTGTTGCGCCTGGCGGAAACCGTGGCACCCACCGACTCCACGGTGCTGGTCCAGGGAGAGTCGGGCACGGGCAAGGAGGTCATCGCGCGGTACATCCACGACCTGTCGCAGCGCTCGGACGGCGCCTTCCTGTCCATCAACTGCGGCGCACTCCCGGAGTCCCTGCTGGAGAGTGAGCTCTTCGGTC
>CAZVDJ010000420.1:0-4577 GCA_964626245.1 uncultured Gemmatimonadaceae bacterium | reverse complement strand
GGTCCAACCCCCTGTCCCCTGGGAAGTCACGGCGAGACGCTCTTTCGCCACAGCCTCGTCAGCGCCGGCGCTGCTCCCCCCACTCGCGTCTGGTATCCGCACGGCGATGTGAAGAAGACCGCGACGATCAAGTTCGGCGTGCGGAAGTACGGCTTTCACCTGGGCGTCCTGCGCGAGTATCTGGGCGGAGTGGACGCGGCGTGGCGCTACCGCCTGACCAGCCAGACCGTGCTCCCGGACGCACGAGTGAAGGAGCTGGCGATTCGTGAGGCTCCGAGCTGGTTGCCGGCGGCGCTCACGCGTCCCCTCCTCTTCATCGGGTGCGGCCTGTCGCTGCAGGAGTGGGCGCTCTGGTGGCTGTTGCGCCGTCGGATGGAGTCGGGCGCGGCACCCGCGTTGTTCCTGACGATCGGCGACGACACGCCGCCGCACCTGCGAGGGCGTCGTGAGGTTCACGTCGTGAGCTTCGACTCACCCGAACGGCTCTGGTCCTCGTTTCTCCAATGGATCTCGTGAGGCGATCGTGGCATCTCGGCGCGTGACCACGCCGGCCAAGGCCGACCGGGGCGCGCGCGCGCGCCTCAAGCGCGTCCTGCGCGACGAGGTCGAGGGAAAGCGCACCTGCGTGCTGCTGCTCGGCGATGGCGTGAACCAGGAGGCGTCCAGGCGCCCCGGAGCGGCGGTCGCCAGGTCCGACTGGGCGCGCATGATCTCGGCGATCTGGCGACTCGCTGGAGGGAAGCACCACGAGGCTCCGGCGGAGTCGATGGCGCACGGCGCGCTCGCATGGACGTATCTCGTGGACCAGTGGAGCCGGTCTCGTGGGGTGACCACCGAAATCGCGGCGACGCGGGTGCGCCGCGAGTTGTGCGTACGGCTCGCCGCGCTCGAGCGACGGCGGGGCGCGCGCCATCCCTACACCTCGCTCCTCGACGGACGACTTGCCAACGTCATCTCGCTCAGCGTCGACCGCCGGCTCGTGCTGCAGGCCGGCGCCAGTCGCGTCCGCAGCCGTCGCTCGCGCGAGTCGTTTTTGTATCGACATCACGAAGTGACGGGCGCTCGCGGCACGACCCGAGTCTGGTTCCCCTATGGAGACACCAGCAGGCCGGCGTCGATATCGATCGGGGAAGAGATGTACGCCGAACGGGTCGTGGCGCTCGAGGCGTATCGCGCGCAACTCATGGATGCGTTCAACCAGCACAGCTATGGCTTCGGTCCCGGCTTGCGCGAGCCGGACTACATCTTTGAAGCGCGCTGGCGTGCTCCGTTGTCATGGTGCGACCTGATCATGGCCGGGCCGCTCGTCATCGTGGGTGCCTCGCTGTCGATGCACGACTGGCCGCTCTGGTGGATGCTGCACCAGCGGGCGCGATACCACGTCCCCTTCAAGGAAAATGAGTCACCGCAGGGATTCTATCTCGCCGTGCGAGGGGACGACGTTGATCACGTGGTGAACGGTGCGGCGGGGCTGGAGGTGGTGAGCTTCGCGTCGCACCAGGAGCTGTGGCGCTTCGTACTGGGGGCGCTCTCGGCGAAGGGCATCGACCGGTCTCCGTGGTAGTGGCGGCGTTAGGGTCCCCGCGGAGCGTCGGCCGCTACGCTTCCCGGCCTTGACGGGTCATGCGCGGCACGCGATCGCCAGCCTCCGTCAGTGGGCGCTCGGGAAGCGGCCGATGCCAGAACACGCCGGCGTCGGCCATATGGGACGTGGAGACCTTGCACCGATTCGCGTGCCGGCGCCCGTCGGGAGTGGTGAACACCACGTCGTAGGTGAGCGTGTCGCGATCGAAGTCCGCCCAGTCGAGGGAGAGCTCGACCCGTGTCGCATGGAGGCGCCCGAGCTGACCCAGGATGCGCGCCTTGGCCATGTCGTGCCGTTCCCACGTGAGGAAGAGCGCCGCCGCGACGCCGAGGACAATCACTCCAACTGTGAGGGCCGTCTCCGTCATCGCGTGTGACCGTGCCAGGCGTCCGACCTTGTCGTGGCCCGTGTAGCCGATGCGGCCGACGGCCACGCTCGTTCCCGCTGGAGAATACGTCGGGTGCGCTCTCGCGCCACCCCAGCTGGCCGCGGCATACCAGCCCGTGTTCTCCTCGCCGCCGTCTTCGTCGCGATTGGCCTGCGAACTGGCGGGCGACACACTCCCTAGCCTCCTCGCCGCTCGGCGCCTACCGCAGACCGTGCGGTCAGAATGCACCGCCGACCCCACCGGACCCCGCTGGCCCCTGGGGCACCGCCCCATCGACGGGGCGACCCGAGGTGTGTTGCAGACCCCGTAGGAGATCCCGCGGTGGGCTGCCGTGCCCCGGTTTGGTGTGAACCTCACTCGGGTACGCTCCCGACATGGTCTCGCGACGCCGCGCGCGTGTCGCCCGATTCGAGCGCTCGGAGAACTTGCCGCGTTGCCCGCTGCCCTGACCCGGCAGCACATTTAGTCACCTCAGCAGAGGTCTGACTTGTGAACTTCCCGCACGTTCGAGCCGTCTCCCTCGTTGCACTGCGCGCCATCCTCATGGGCGTGCTCGGCGCCGTTCCCGCGCCGCTGCTTGCCCAGCTGCCCACAGTGGTGCACGTCACCAACGGCGACGCGCAAGGCAACGGATTCCTTCGCGCCCTGGGGGACGAGTGCTACGCCATCGCTCCCCTGCACGTGGTCGAACCTCCTCGCGGTGGCATGCTGCGAGTTCGAAGCGGTGCCCCCACGGAGGCGCGAGCGAACGTTGTCCTCGGAACGCGCATCGACGTCGCCGTTATCAAGCTCGACAACCGCTCGGCGCTCCCTTGCGGGCGTGAATGGGAACGCCTGCGATCGGTCTCGGGAGCCTTGAACGATCCATCGCTGGCGGATCTCGCGCTCCACCATCGGCAGGGAGACGGTTCGCCGCTTCAGCTCCCGGTGCGGATCGTGCAGCGTGGGCGCACGTCGGTCCAGATTCAGTCGCTGCTGGACGGGCGCGCCATCACGCGCGGGATGAGCGGGTCGCTGCTCGCCGCGGGGAGCGTTCCACTTGGCATGCTCGATAGCGTCGAGACGTCGAACGGTCGGGGGATCGCACTTCGTCTCGACTACATGCTCGACGTGACCGAGTCCTTCTTCTCGCGCGATCGCGCGGCAGAGAACGACGCCGCCGCCGTCATGCTCGCTCGGTTGCGCAGTCGGGTCGCGTCCGGGCAGGTTGCGTCCGTCGGGAGCTGCCGTCGCAACTCGTGCTCGTTTCACCCGCGCTCGGATATCGCCCCCGTGGTCAGGCGGCTGGTGTTCGGAACGGACCGGATGCGCCTGGATCGCACCATCGACCTCACCGGTTGGGGCGATCCCTCCGACGCTCGCGGGCCGTTCGGCAAGTCGTTCCAGATTCGCGGGGGAGTGGACACCGTCTTCGCGCAGTTCATCCTCGACGATGGGTCGCGGGGGATGCTGCAGGCGTTCCCTATCGATCATGCGGGCAATCCACTTGCCGCAGCAACCGGCGCGCAGCTGGTCCCGGTGAGGCCGGACACAGCAGCGCCGCCGGTGTTCGCGGAACTCGCCCACTCGACCAACGGCACCCCACAGCTCAGGGTCCGCGTCGACGCCCCACAGTCGGCCGCGGCGCTCCACTACAGCCATGATGAAGGCGGCGACGAACTCATGATGGAGCTGCCCAACGAGACCCCGGGATTCTTCGAGTTGAGCGCCGCACCGGAGGCGAGGCGCCTCCGCCTGGTCTTTGCGGACGAACGCAATCAACGAAGCAGAGCGTTCACCTATGGGCTACCGTCGGTTGACTCGCTCGAGGCGCTCGCCAACTCGGGACTGAAGGGCCGACTGGAGAAGCGACTTGCGACCTCGGTGACCTGCTACCGCATTCCGTTCCGCTGGCCCGTGCCGCGGCCCACCACTCATGACAAGGATGAGTGGGAGGCGCACACCCGCGAGGAGTCCAAAGCACAAATGGCGCTCTCCATTCCGGGGGGGCCGTTGCACGTGGAGACCGCACCTTCGCTCCATTGCGTGCGTTCACCGGGCAGTCACTATGGTTGGTATGACTGGGCGGCGGCGGCAGAGATCAGCATGGGCACGACCGCGGACCGGCTGGAACGGAGAATCCAGAACGCGTTCCGGGCGCGGGACGCCTTCTCGAACAGGGCACCCGACGCCGACGTGATCCGGGCGACCTTTCCCGTCGATGCCGCAGCGGCGTACCTGCAGGTGACCTACCGAGACGGATCGAAGGGCCGGCTCGTCAGGCTGCCGATCCGGACGCTCGGCACTCCGTGAACGGCCCCTCGGCGACGAGTCCCACGTGAAGCACATCGCGTCGCGAGCTTTGCACCTGACGCTCGTCGTTGCCGCGTGTGTCTCCCCCCTTCACGGCGAGGCGCAAGCGCTCCAGGAGCTGCGCATCGACCCCACGCAGTTCCGGGAAACGCTCGGGGGCCAGCGGCCGTCCAGCGGGCCCGTGATCCACGGGCTCATGTTCGGCCGCATGAGCGCACCGATTCGGTACCCGCGACTACGCCTCACGCTGCCACCCGGCACGGGCGCCATGCTCTGCATGCGCATACGCTCGGCGAATGGCGAGTACGAGGC
>CAZVDJ010000419.1:2590-4584 GCA_964626245.1 uncultured Gemmatimonadaceae bacterium | reverse complement strand
CCGCCGTGCGTCACGTGGCGCACGACGACGCGCGGCCCGTCGGGGGTGAGCGGGGCGGCATAGACGGGGAGCCGCCCTTGCAGCTGCCGGCGCTCGGGGTGGGCCGCGGCCCACGCGTAGAGCGTCCCGGCCGCCAGCGCCTGCTGCACCGCGTCGGCGAGGCGATGGTGCGCGACCACGGTGACGCCCGGGGGCGACTCGACCTTCACGTAATGCTGCGGCACCCCGCCCAGCATCGGCGTCATCCCAGGGCGCGGAAGACGGGAACCGGCGTCGCCTTGCCCCGCAGCGTGAGCGGGGCGCGGTCCCCCAGCGTGTGCGTCCGCGTGAAGGCCTCGCGCATCGGGTGCGAGACCAGGATCTCGCCGCCCTCGGCCCACGCACACAGCCGGCTGGCCGTGTTCACCGTATCGCCGATCACCGTGTACTCCAGGCGCCGCTCCGATCCCAGGTAGCCGGCAAAGGCGTCGCCGTAGCTCATCCCGATCCCCACCTGGATCTGCGGCCGTCCCTCGCGGCGCCAGCGTTCGTTCAGCGTCGCCACCGCGCGCATCATGTCGAGCGCCGCCTCGACGGCACGGTCGGCATCGTCCGGGGCGCTGATGGGAGCGCCCCACTGCGCCATCACGGCATCGCCGATGAACTTGTCCAGCGTCCCCCCGTGCCTGAAGACGCACTCCACCATCTCGGTGAAGTACTCCGTCAGGAAGCGCGCCGTCTCGTCAGGCGCCATGCGCGCCGAAAGCTCGGTGAAGCCGCGGATGTCGGCAAAGAGGACGGCGACGGTACGTCGCTCGCCGCCCAGCCCCAACGCCTCCGGCGCCGCGGCGATGCGGGCCGCGAGGTTGGGGGTGAAGAACCGCTCGAAGTTGTCGCGGATGCGCGCTTCCTGCCGGATGCGAACGGCGGCCCGGATGTTGTCCAGCGCCACGGCGCCAATGCCGGCAAACGACACGAGGAAGTCGAGGTCCTCGTCACTCACGCGAGAGTTGGGGCGCAGCGAGTCCACGTAGAGCACGCCCAGCACGCGCCCCTCGCCGGCGATGAGCGGGGCGCAGGCAGCATTGCGCGCCATGCCGGTCGGTGTCACCGCGGGCGAAGCGGCGGGCGTCGCGTGGCTGGCCGCCGCCGACAGGTCGGAGAGGACGGCGACCTTCTGTTCGATCACCGTCTGGGCCAGCGACGGCGAGATGTCGTGCGCTGCCACGTCACCATTGCGCGTCCGCGCCATGCGCGGGGCGAGCGCGCCCGACTCGTCGATGAGCAGGATGGAGACGTGCCCCACGTCCAGGAGGCGAAAGGTGAACTGCACCATCTTCTCCAGCAGCGACTGCTCGTCGGTGGTGCGCGTGAGCGCCTTGGAGATCTCGAGCAGGAGCGTGAGCTTGAGCCGGTCGCGCTCCGCCTGCGGCACCGCGGCGCGCCCCTCCTCGATCGCCTTGTGCACGCCGCTGGCCCGCAGCGCGAGCTCCAGCGCCTGGTCGGCGTCGGGAACGGCGACCTGGCGGATGATCGTGGTGCCGGCGCGGGCGGCGCGTCGCACGTTCTCCGCGCTCGCGTCGTCCACGAGCATGGGGCTCAGCTCGCGCACCTCGAACTGCACCTTGCCGAAGACGATGCGTTCGCCGCCCCCCAGCCGCGCCGTCCCCACGCGCGCGCCGCTCACGAAGGTGCCGTTGCTCGACCCCAGGTCGCGGACTGCCACGCCCGCGGCGTCGGCCGTGATCTCGGCGTGACGGCGCGAGATCGTGGGGTCGAGGACCGGGAGGTCGCTGTTGAGCGCGCGCCCCAGCACCATGGGCATGCCGGGGCGCAGCTCGAACTGGATGTTCCCGTCGCTACTGACGAGGCGGTACGGCATTGCACCCAGAATATGCCGAGACTGCCGCCCGTCGCCTAGCGCCGCGCGCTATCGGGCGGCCCGTGCACGCCCGATGGCGGTGAGCATCGCCCGCGCCTTGTTCTCGCCAAAGGCCGAGGCCAGCGTGGCGCCC
>CAZVDJ010000419.1:0-2580 GCA_964626245.1 uncultured Gemmatimonadaceae bacterium | reverse complement strand
CACCGAGTCGGCGACGATCCCCGCGCCGGCTTGCACGTTGGCCACGCCGCCCGCCACCACGCAGGTGCGGATGGTGATGGCCAGGTCCATGCGCGTATCGCCGGCGGCGATGTAGCCCACCGCGCCGGCGTAGGGGCCGCGGCGCTCCGGCTCCAGCTCGTCGATGATCTCCATCGCGCGCACCTTGGGGGCCCCGGTCATGGTGCCGGCAGGGAAGGTCGCGCGGAAGGCGTCCAGCGCTGACAGCCCGTCGCGCAGCCGCCCCTGCACCTCACTCACCAGGTGCAACACGTGCGAGTACCGCTCCACCGTCATGAAGTCGGTGACCTTCACGCTCCCGTACTCGGCAATGCGCCCCACGTCGTTGCGCCCCAGGTCCACGAGCATCACGTGCTCCGCGCGCTCCTTCTCGTCGGCGGCGAGTTCCTCCGCCATGCGCGCGTCCTCGGCCGGGGTGAGGCCACGCGGGCGCGTCCCGGCGATGGGGCGCACGGTGACGGTGCCGTCGGAGACGCGCACGAGCAGCTCGGGCGACGAGCCCACCAGCTCCACCCCGTCCAGCACGAGGTGGTACATGTACGGCGACGGGTTCAGGACGCGCAGCGCCCGGTAGAGCGTGGTGGTGTCGAAGTCGAGCGCCACCTCGATGCGCCGGGCCAGCAGGGCCTGGAAGCAGTCGCCGGCAAAGATGTACTCGCGGATGCGCTCCACGTCGCGCTCGAAGTCGCCGCGCGCATAGGTGGAACGCCCCTCGGCGCGAGGCGCATCGGGCGGAAAGTGCACCGCCGCCAGCGGCGAGGGCTCCCGGAGCCGGCGCTCCAGCTCATCCAGCTCGCCTAACGCCTGGTCGTGCAGCCGCTGGAGCACTCCCGTCTCCCGACTCCCGCCTCCCGTCTCGACGCCCACCACCAGCCGCGCCTGGCCGCGGAAGTTGTCGATGATCACCAGCGAGCGCGTGAAGACGAAGCAGGCGTCGGGGGCGGCCACGGCGCGCCGCGGCGCGTGCGGGAGCCGCTCCAGGTTGCGCACCACGTCGTAGGAGAAGTAGCCCACGGCCCCGCCCCAGAATTCGCCCAGCTCCGGCACCACGGCCGCGCGCGTCGCGCGGATGCGCTGCTGCAGGTCGGTGATGGGATCCTGCACCTCCACGGCGCCGTGCCACCCGAGCGCCGGGGTCCAGTGCTCGACCGTGCGGTCCGTCAGGCGCCACGCGCGCGCGGGCTCGGTGCCGATGAAGGTGTAGCGCGACCACGTCTCGCTCCCCGCGGGTGCCGACTCCAGCAGGAAGGCAAACGGGTCGCGACGCAGCTTGGCGAATGCCGACACGGGGGTGTCGGTGTCGAGCAGGATGTCGCGCCAGACGGGAACGAGGTCGCTCTCCTGTGCGCGTCGTGCAAAGTCCGCGAATGTCACCGTGATGTTGCTCTCCCAGCTGTGCTTGCTGGCGCTCTGCGCCCGCGTTGATATTCGCCGCATGTCTCGCCCGCCACGTCCTGCGCCTTCCGCGATCGGCACGCGCGCCCTTGCCGCCGTGCGCGTGGCCGGCGTGCGGCTGGCCGGCGTCGCGGTGATGCTGGCATCGGTGGCCGCTCCGGCCGTGTCGCCGGCGCAGTCGTCGTCCCTGCGCGCATGGAATGATGCGGTGTCGCGCACGGTCGTGGAGCGCGCCACCGCGCGCCGCGCCCGGCAACTCACCGACTCGGGGCTCGTGGATTACGTGGCCCTGGCGCACGGCTACCTCACCTTCCTTGGCCAGGTGGGGGAGGGGTTCGTCCTCCCCCCCAAGGTGATCAAGGCCGACGAGTTGATGCTCGAAGTCTATTGGCGCGCGCCGAACTCCAGCAAGCAATGGATCGTCGGGCGTCGCGACACGCTCCTCCTCCCCACCGACATCAACTACCACCGCGACCACCTGGGGATCGTCCAGAACAACTTTCCCGACATCATCCGGCTGGGCGACGGGGACGAGGTGCGCGACGTGGCGCACCCGCTCTCGGCGCGCGGGCTGGCCACGTACGACTACCTGCTCTCCGATTCGCTGCGCCTGGGGATTCCCGGGCGTGTGATCGACGTGTACGAGGTGAAGGTGCGCCCCCGCGACGAGCGCGAGCCCGGGGCCGTGGGGGCGCTGTACATCGCGCGCGAGGACGCGCAGGTGGTGCGCATGGCCTTCTCGTTCACCCGCAGCGCACTCCGGGACCAGCAGCTCGAGGATGTCTCCATCGTCCTCGAGAATTCGCTCATCGAGGGGCAGTTCTGGCTCCCGCGCCGGCAGGAGATCGAGATCCGTCGCACCGGGAGCTGGATGGACTTTCCCGCGCGCGGGATCATTCGCGGCCGCTGGGAGATCGGCGACTACCGCGTGAACCAGGGTGGGGCGGTGGCGGTCTCGCCGGGACCGGAGATCGTCCTGGCCCCTCCCGAGCGCCGCGCGCGCTTCCGCTGGCCCCCCGGCACGGTCATGGACGGGGTGCCCGACGACGTGCAGCTGGCGACAGACGACGATGTCCGGCAGGTGCAAGAGGAAGCGCGCCGCCTCGTGCGCGCCCGCGGCTGGTGGATGGCGGCCACACCCAATCT
>CAZVDJ010000418.1:0-4587 GCA_964626245.1 uncultured Gemmatimonadaceae bacterium | reverse complement strand
GTGTCGTTGGAGCCGGCCCCGGCCACCACCGGGACCCGCCCCGCCACCTGCTCGACGACGATCGAGACGACGCGCACGTGCTCCTCCACCGTCAGCGTCGCCGCCTCGCCGGTGGAGCCGCACGGGACCAGGAAGTGCACCCCTTCCGCCAGCTGCCAGTCGACCAGGGCGCGGAGCGCCGGCTCGTCCACGGCGCCGTCGGCGCGGAACGGGGTCACGAGGGCAGTGCCACAGCCAACGAGCGGGCGAACGCTCATGCTCCCTCCTGCAGGCGAACCAGGTCGCGCATGGTGAAGATGCCGGTCCTCCCCGGGAGCCATTCGGCGGCGCGGAGCGCCCCGTCGGCAAAGACGCGGCGGTCGCGCGCTTCGTGGGTCAGGGTGACCTGTTCGAACGGGCCATCGAAGATGAGCGCGTGCGTTCCCGGGACGTGCCCCACGCGAACGCTCGACACGGGGACGTCGCGCCCCAGGCCGTCCGCGGCGGCCGCCGCCATCGTCGCGCCGGTGCCGGACGGCGCGTCCTTCTTGGCGGCGTGATGCGTCTCGACCAGCGTCACCCCAAACTGCGGCTGGCCGGCAAAGGCGCGCCCCATCTGCCGCGCCAGCTCGATGGCCAGCGCGACGCCGAGCGAGAAGTTCGGCGCCCAGAAGAGCGCGCCGCCGTGCTCCTCCACCATCGTGGTGGCCACCGGGAGCGACGCGTACCATCCGGTCGTCCCCGTGACCACGGGGATCCCCGCCTGCACGCACGCGCGCACGTTCGCCAGCGCCGACGACGGCTCCGTGAACTCGATGGCGACGTCGGCGCGACCGCGGAAGGTCGCGATGGCCGCGCCCTCGGCGTTGTCGCCCATGCCCAGCATCCCCACCACCTCGTGGCCGCGCTCGCCGGCGAGCGTCGCCAGCGTTCGACCCATCTTGCCGTCGCCCACGAGAAGGAGGCGCATCGTCAGGCACCGGCCGGGAAGAACTCGTCGTGCAGTCGCCGCATCGCCTCGCCCACCTGGTCGCCGTCCACGAGGATGGTGAGGTTGATCCCCGACGCGCTGAGCGAGAGCATGTGCACGCGCAGCGTGGCGAGTGACGCCAGCGCGCGCGACATCGCCTCGCTCGACTCGGTGAGCCCGGCCCCCACGATCGCCACGATCCCGCGATTCCGCTCCACCGACACGTCGCCCAGGTGCGACAGGTCGACGACGAGCGTGTCCAGGTGCGTGGCGTCGTCGATGGTCACGCTCACGCTCACCTCCGACGTGGCGACCACGTCGACCGAGGTACGATGGCGATCGAAGACCTCGAAGAGGGTGCGCAGGAAGCCGTGCTGCAGGAGCATGCGCGGCGAGCGCACCTTGATCACCGTGACCCCCTGCTTCCCCGCCAGGGCGCGCACGGGGCGCCGCGGGGCGTCGAAGGTGATCTCGGTCCCCTTCCCCGTCGGATTGCGCGAATTGTAGATGTAGACCGGGATGCCCAGGCGCACCGCCGGGCTGATGGTGCTGGGGTGCAGCACCTTGGCGCCGAACGACGCCAGCTCGCTCGCCTCGTCGAACCGGATGCGCTCGATGAGCTGCGCCCCGCGCACCACGCGCGGGTCGGCGGTGAGCATGCCGTCGACGTCGGTCCAGATCTCGATCGCCTCCGCGCCTAACGCCGCGCCGAAGAGCGACGCCGAGAAGTCCGAGCCGCCGCGCCCGAGCGTGGTGACGATCCCCTGTTCCGTGGCGCCGATGTAGCCGCCGAGCACCGGCACGCCGCCGCGCTCCACGATGGGGCGCAGCACCTTCTGCGACGCCTCGGCAATGCGGTCCCCGCGCGGCTCGGCCCGCTCGAACTGGTCGCCGGTGATCATCACCGTGGTGGCGTCGACGTGCTCCGCCGGGATCCCGCGCGCAACGAGGGCCGCCGCCACCAGCAGCGACGAGAGCATCTCCCCCTTGGCGGCAATCGCGTCCTTGGATCGCGGCGTGGCGTGTCCCAGCACCGAGAGCGCCTCGGCCAGCGATGCGAGTTCGTCGAAGGTGGCACTGAGCTCGGCCATGAGGTCGTGCGCCGACGACGCGCCCCCCAGCAGCTGCTCGGCCGCCGTCAGGTGGCGCTCGCGCAGCGCCTCCACGCCGCGAATGGCCGAGATGAAGTGGCCGTCGGCTGCCTGCTCCGCGATGGAGATCAGCGCGTTGGTGGCGCCGCCCATCGCGGAGACGACGACGATCGGGCGGCGCGCGAGGCGTCCGCGCACCACCTCCGCCAGCCGTTCGATGGCCGCGGTGTCGCCAACCGAGGTCCCGCCGAACTTGACGACGATCATGCCGGGTCGAAGGCCCCCTGCGCTGCCAGCACTTCGGCGTTGAGGATGGACCCGCCAGCTGCACCGCGCACGGTGTTGTGTCCCAGCGCCACCAGCTTCACGTCCAGGATGGGGTCGGGACGCACGCGCCCCACGGTCACCGTCATGCCGCGCCCCGCCCCCACGTCGCGACGGGTCTGCGGGCGGTCCATGGCGTCGGAGACGACGATGGGGAAGTCCGGAGACGAGGGGAGCCCGCGCGCCGCGTCGCAGCCGCGCCAGGCGCGCAGCGCGTCGATCGCCTCGTCGGCGCTCACGCGCCGGGAGAAGCCAAGGGAGAGGCAGACCATGTGGCCGTTCTCCGTCGCCACGCGGTTGGCGTGCGCGCTCACCGCGAACGGCGCGAAGGTGATCGCCTCGCCTTCCAGCCTGCCGAGCATCTTGTTCATCTCGCGCTCGATCTTGGGCTCCTCGTCGCCGATGTAGGGGATGACGTTGCCCAGGATGTCCAGCGACGGCACGCCGGGATAGCCGGCGCCCGAGATGGCCTGCATGGTCGTGGCAAAGACCTTCTCCAGGCCGAACGCCTGGTGCAGCGGGGCCAGCGCCATGGCCGCGGCCGTGGCCGCGCAGTTGGCATTGGTCACGATGCCTCCGCCAGGCGCAAAGCCCCGGTCACGCCGCTGCACCGCCAGCAGCGCCAGGTGCGGCGCGTTGACCTCGGGGATCACCAGCGGGACGTCCGGGTCCATGCGATGGTTCTTGGCGTTGCTCAGCACCACCGCGCCGCTGCGCGCAAAGGCCTGCTCCACGGCGCCGGCAACGCCCGAGTCGAGCGCCGAGAAGACGATGCGTGACGAGACCTCGCCAGGGTCGCAGCTCTTCACCGTCAGCGCGGCCACCGCCGCCGGCATCTCCCCCTCGATCCAGCGGGTCGCCTCGGCGTACGATTTTCCGGCCGAGCGCTCGGAGGCAGCGACTTCTGCCACCTCGAACCAGGGATGGCCTTGCAGCAGGCGGATGAAGGTCTGGCCCACGGCACCGGTGGCGCCAAGCACGGCCACCGGCCACTTGCGGGCCGGCTTGCTGGAGGTCTGCGACATCAGGCGGAGAGAAGGGCGCGCACCATCTGCTGGTAGCTCTCGACGGCGGCACGCAGCTCGCCGATGTCGATGAACTCCTCGGTGGTGTGGGCGACGTGGATGGAGCCGGGACCGAACAGGAGGGGGGTCCCCCAGCGACCGAGCAGGGGGATGTCCGACGTGTACGCCACCGGCGCGGTGGCAACGCCGGCGATGGTATGGAAGAATTGCGCGGGGATGTGCGACCCGTAGGTGATCTCGGCACGGCCGGCCACCCACGCCTCGAGCTGCGCCTTGACCGTCTCCACCGGCCCAACGAGGCGGAACATCAGCTCCACCTCGCAGTACCCGGGAATCACGTTGGCCTCCGTGCCGCCCCGGATGGTGCCGATGTTCACCGTGGTGGCGCCCAGGCGCTCGTCGGTGGGCCAGTCGATGGCCTTGAGCGTGGGGAGGAGCGCGAGCATGGGCTCGATGGCCGACTGCCCCAGGTGCGGGTACGCGGAGTGCGCCTCGCGCCCGCGCGTGCGCAGGTGGACGCGCAGCGAACCCTTGCACCCGACGGCCAGGGTGCTCTCGGTCGGTTCGCCGTTGATGAGGTAGCGCGACGTGGCCGGCAGGCGGTTGGCGGCACGCGCGCCATCCGACCCCTTCTCCTCGCCAACGACGAAGAGCAGGTCGACGCGATCCTCGCCCGCCTGCGCCAGCGCGTCGCCGGCCACCAGCATGGCGGCCGCGATCCCCTTGGCGTCGCAGGCGCCCCGTCCATAGAGCCGTCCGCCGTCGAGCCGCGGGGGGAGGTATGGCGGGACCGTGTCGAGGTGCGTCGACAGCGTCACCCCGCCCCCCGCTCGTGATGCCCACACGTTGCCGCGGCCGGGAGAGACTTCCTGCACGGTCACGTTCCACCCGCGGGCCACGAGCCAGCGTGAGACATAATCGACGACCTTCCCCTCCCCGCCGGTGGGGGACTCCAGCGCCAGTAACTCGGCGGCAAGCGCGACGACATCAGCCATGGAACGAAGTGTAGCCGGAAGGAGGAAGTCGGTGCAGGGCGCGGCCATCGGTCTGCCTGCGCGGCGACGTCGCGAGATCGCGCCACGGCAGCCCCTGTTCCATCACCGTTCATGCGCGGGGCGGGGATCGAACCCGCACTCGGTTGCCCGAAGGGGATTTTAAGTCCCCCGCGTCTGCCATTTCGCCACCCCGGCATGGTAGG
>CAZVDJ010000417.1:0-4592 GCA_964626245.1 uncultured Gemmatimonadaceae bacterium | reverse complement strand
GCGTCGAGCCGACTCGTCGGGCTCGGGCACGGATACCCGGGGTCGATCTTCAGCATGCAGCACCGAGTTGCGGCTGCCGACCGAGCGCAGCGCCCAGTTCACCGCCTTCTTCACGAAGTTGCGGCTGTCGGTGGCCTCCCGCTCCACCAGCCGGAGCGCTTCCAGGAACGGCGCGTCGGCGCCCTCCTTGTCGTGCAGCGCCAGGCTGGCGATGAGGGCGAAGCCGGCGCGCTTCACGAACTCGTCCTGCTGCCCGCTCCACTTCGCAACCTTGCGCCATGCGTGCGGCGTGCGGTCGAAGAGGTGCATGCAGATGGTGTCGCAGATCCCCCAGTTGTCGAAGTCCCTGGCCCACCGGTCCATCTCGGCCACCGTGAGCCGCTCCGGCTCGCCGACGAAGGCGCAGAGCATGCGGGCTTCGTACCACCCGGTCGCCCACAGCGCCTGCGCCAGCGCGTGGTCGCGCCCCAGTCGCTTGGCCAGCGACTGCATGGTCGCCATCGAGACGCCGAAGACCTTGGGGGCCACGATGCCGTAGCGCGCCATCCCATCACGGTTGCGCGCGGTACCCCGGCGCTCGAGCCAGGCCAGTACCTCGGCGACACGCGCATCGCGCGGGACCTTCGCGGCACTCCGGGTGCTGGATCGGGAGGCGGCGGTGCGTCGTACGGGCATCGCGGAGGGCGGGGGCGGCGAGGACGACATTCCCAGACGGGCGCTGGCGGTGTCCAAGCTGCAGCGTCGCGCCGTCGGCCGAAAGCACCCTCGGTCGCGCGCGCCCCTGGATCAAGCGCCGGCCTAATTGCCCGGCACGAGCATTCGGAATACTGCGACGGCGCCGACGTGCTCGTCAGCTGCAGCGTAGGTCACCTGACCCATGCCCGTCGCCGTTCACACCGATTGCATTCGGCGATCGGCAACACCGACAACCCGTGAGGCACATAGACATGTCATACCGGAACACGCCACGCCGCGCATTGCGCATCGCCCTCGCCGCCGTTGCCGCCCTCGTGGCCGGCACGACCCTCGCCTCCCCCGCCCTGGCGCAATCGGGCGGTTCGGGCACCCCGCTTCGTCTCGGTGTCCTGCTGGGCGCCAGTTCCGCCACCATTGGCGGCAAGGACGCCGAGGACGCCAGCCGCCGTACCGGGCTGCTGGGCGGCGTGTACCTCGTGAAATCACTGTCCAGCGGCCTGAGCCTTCGCCCCGAGTTGCTGTACTCGCAGAAGGGCGCCGAGGGGACCGTCGTGGAGGACGGCATGGGTGGTGAAGCGGACGTTGCCCTTGAACTCTCGTACTTCGATGTCCCGGTGCTGCTGCAGCTGGAGGTTGGCTCTGGCGGGGCGGCGCGGCCGCACTTCTACGCGGGTCCGTCGTTCGGCTTCAAGTCCGGCTGTACGCTCACCGGCAAGCAGGGGCCGGTGGAAGTGAGCCTGGACTGCGACGACGAGGCCTTCGACCTCGAGTCGTTCGACCTGGGCGGCGTGGTGGGAGGCGGCATCGGATTCGGGCTTGGCGCGCTGCAAGGGACCGTTGGTGCGCGCTACCAGCATGGCTTCTCCGACCTGGCCAAGGACGCCAAGGTGCAGAACCGCGTGGTGTCGGTGTACGCCAGCCTGGAGTTCGGGCGGCGCTGAGCCAGCGGCGCCGAGAGCAGGCTCGGACGAACGGGACGCGGAGGGTCGCGGAGGACACGCGGAGGTTCACGGAGGTTTCACTGAGTACCACGGCGGATTCAAACTGCTTCCTCCGCGTCGCTCCGCGTGTCCTCCGCGACCCTCCGCGTCCTGCTCCTTGACGCCTCAGTCCCGTATCGCCGTCGGTCCGCCCGCCGGCGACTTCAGCTCACCACCGACAGTGACCGCACCGCGTCCGACAGCCATTGCACCCGGCGGCCGTCGCACGAACGGCCCGCCTCGCCCGAGAGCTCACCGGCCAGCGTCGTGAGCGTCGACTGGCGCGCGGAGGGCGCCGAGCGTTCGGCGCTCGAGAGCGTCTGCCGCACGGCGGCGATTCGGTCGGCCGAGAGGCACTTGTTGCGCTCGAGCTGATCCACGTACGAACGCGCCAGCGCGAAGCTCGGCGGCCAGACGAGCTTGGGCTGCCCCTGCGCGTTGAGCTCGGTGAAGACCACCGTCTTGGCGGCATCGATCTCGTTCTGCGACACGTACGCGCTGGGCTTCATCTCGAAGATGTCGAGCCCGCGCGCGATCTCGCTGCTCACGATGTTCCCGTTGTACCAGTAGACCGACCAGGACCCGCCGCTGACCAGGCGCTGGTCGCTGACCGGGCCGCGATCGTGGTAGGCGATCTCCACCGGCTTGTCAGGGTTGGACCAGTCGAAGATGGAGATGCCCCCCTGGTACCACCCCTGCACCATGACCTCACGCCCCGGGATGGGGATGAGCGAGCCGTTGTGCGCAACGCAATTCTCGTTGTTGGTCTGCGCGGCCGGGATCTTGTAGTACGAGTGGAACTTGAGCTTGCGATTCTCGATGGTGAAGATCGCGTTCGCGCCCCACTCGGGCTTGTCGGTGGCGCGGCAGCGTGGCGCGCTTCCGCCCCCCCACTCGTCGGTGAAGAGGATCTTCGTCCCATCGTTGCTGAAGGTGGCCGAGTGCCAGAAGGCGAAGTTGGAGTCGGCCGCCGCGTCGATGCGGATGGGGTTCTTCACGTCGCTGATGTCGAGCAGCAACCCGTAGCCGCCGCAGGCGCCGCCCGCGAGCCCTACCGCGGGATAGACGGTGATGTCATGGCACTGGGTGGGGCCGCCGCCGCGCATCGGCGCGGGGCGTGGGGCGCGGGCCGGCTGCGTGCGCGCCCGCTCGGCCATGCGCGCCGAGTCGGCCGCGGTCATGATCTCCCCGTGGCGCGGCGGGGCAACGAGCCCCTCGAAGATGCGCGCGTTGTTGATCACGCGTGCGTCCTGCGGGCGCGCCAGCGGTACCTGGATCACCTCGATGCGGAAGAGCGACGAGTTGGGGTCGTTGTCGGGATTGCTGCTCGCACATCCCGGCAGTTCGCGAGGCGAGCGCACGCCGGCCGAGCCGGAGATGTAGATGTAGACGTTCTCCTTGTCCTTCGGGTCTTCCACCACGGTGTGCGTGTGCGATCCGCGGCACGTCTGCACGTTGCCGATGTACTTCGGGTTCGCCATGTCCGTGGCGTCGAAGATGCGGATGCCGCGGATGCGCACCGTGCTCACCGAGTCCTGCACGCCCTGCGTGCCGCAGTCGGTGCGGCCGCTCAGTCCCTCGGCGGAGACGAAGAGGAGGTTCTTGTAGACCGAGACGTCGCTCTGCGACGCGGGGCAGAGGATCGACTTGACCAGCGCCGGCTTTCGCGGGTTGGTCATGTCCCAGATCATCACGCCGTTGTAGTTCCCCTGGATGGCGTACTTGCCGCTGAACGCCAGGTCGGAGTTGGTCACCCCGGCAAAGCCCTCGGGCGCGGGCGTGGTGGAGGTGAGCCCCAGGTTCCAGATCGCCTCGCCGGCGTCGTGCAGTCCCGCCTTGAGCCCCACCCGCGGGTCGGGCGTCGGTGCAGCTGACGGGGCGGTGGCCGGCGTCGGCGTGCGCGAGCAAGCGGCGGCCACCACGGCCAGCGCCAGCGCGCGGCCGAGGGCGCGCCGGCCCGGTCGGGTGAACGGGCGCAGGGACGGTCCGTGCATAACGACTCCTTGGGGTGAGGGAACGGGCTTCAATCCTGGGGCGCGCCGCCACGCGCGTCGAGCATCTGCTGCATCACGCGAATCTCCGTCGTCTGGTCGGCAAAGACGTCGGACGCGAAGCGGAAGACCGTCTCGTCCTGCGCCGCGCCCGCCGAACCGAAGAGCTCCTCCACCATCGTGATCGCCCCTTCGTGGTGGCGAATCATGTAGACCAGGAAGAGGCGGTCGAAGTCGTTGCCGCGTGCCGCATCGAGGCGCTTGAGGTCATCGGCCGAGAGCATGCCGGGCATGAGCATCTCGTGATCCATCCCGCCGTGCTTCATCTTCATCGGCCCGGCGTCGGTGGCCTCGGGTACCGGCTCTCCCTTGTCGGCGAGCCAGGTGCGCATGAGCGCGATCTCGTCAGCCTGCGCCACCACGATGCGCTCGCACAGCCGCTGCAACTCGGCGCTGGCGCCGTGCGAGGGCGCCCACTTCGCGATGAGCACCGCCTGCGCGTGATGATGGATCATCCCGCTCATGAAGTGCGCGTCGGCCGGGGTGTGCTTGAGGGCGGCGATCCCGATCGGGGCGCCGGTGGAGCGCCGGGCGCCGCCGGAGGCGCAGCCTGCAGCGAGCAGGAGTGCCAGGGCGAGCGCCGCGGTGCGTGCCCGGCGCGCGCGCGTTCGCGCTCTCTCGGGTGATGAGTGCACGCGCGGGCGCGTGGGTGATGAGCGCGCGCACATCTGGGCAATCGTTGGAATCACGCGCGGTGTCGCGAGGGGCATGGGTAACGCTGAGGCAGGTCGGTGCCGAACCTAGGAAATACGCCCCGTCCGGGTAAGGCGCTGGGCCCCGAGTCGGTACCCGCAGTCACGTAGGGTCTCCTCTGTCCCTGGCTTCAGGGTCCGTCCCTGGGCTCCGTCCCCTGCCAGTGGTCCGT
>CAZVDJ010000416.1:0-4598 GCA_964626245.1 uncultured Gemmatimonadaceae bacterium | reverse complement strand
GAAGGGCGAGCTCTGCACGCGCGGCTACTCGGTGATGCTGGGCTACTGGAACGACGAGGTGGCGACGAACGCCGCGATCGACGCGGCGGGCTGGATGCACACCGGCGACCTGGCGACGATGGACGACGAGGGATACGTCAACATCGTCGGACGCATCAAGGACATGATCATCCGTGGCGGCGAGAACATCTATCCGCGCGAGATCGAGGAATTCCTCTATACGCATCCTGCCGTGCAGGACGCGCAGGTCATCGGCGTCCCCAGCGAGCGCTATGGGGAGGAAGTGATGGCGTGGATCATTGCCAGGGCGGGGAGCTCCCCAACGGCGGAAGACATCATCACCTTCTGCAAGGGGCGCATCTCCTCGTACAAGATTCCGCGCTTCATCAAGTTCGTGGACGGCTACCCGATGACGGTGACGGGGAAGATCCAGAAGTACCGGATGCGCGAGATGGCGGTGGCCGAGCTGGGGTTGCAGGTGGCGGATCGGGTGGAGACGGCGTAGCCGCGCGGCGGCGCCGCGACGGGTCCGGCAGGGGGCGCCCGGGGCTCGCGACCGCGGGTCAGTGCGGGAGTTCGGCCAGCGCCGTGTCCAGTTGCGCCCGCATGCGCTGCACCGCGCGCGCAATGCGATCGCGCACGTGCGCCACGCGGCGCGCGTCGCCCAGGCGCACGGCCTCGGCCAGGCCGGGAAAGGGCTGGCCGTCATAGAGCGAGTAGATGTTCCAGCCGTAGAAGACGTGGCGATACCACCTCGATTCGGGGTGGCCATCGTCATCGGCGAGGGCCTGCTCCAGTCGCGACAGGCGGTCGTTGAGCGGCGCGAGCGTCGCGGCCGACGGAGACCACGCGCGCAACAGCGCGGACGCACGGTCCTCGACGCGCCGGGCGAGCCGCCCGACGTCCTGCGCCGAGGAGACCAGCGGCGCCACGTCCACGGCGACGGACGGGCGGCCAGCGTCGGCTCGCCACTCGCGCACGCCGCCTAACGCCTCCTCGAGGCGCGCGGCGTAGTGCGAGAAGCGGAAGGGCACCACGTCGGTGTCGGCCATGCGCAGCGCGAGCGTCCCGAGCACACGCACCATCGTCACCCCCTGCGCAAATCCGGGGTCGGCCACGCGCTCGACGTATGCGCGCGAGTCGTAGTTGGTGTGGTAGGTGCCGAAGCCGTAGCCATTGCCACCGATGAACTCGATGGACAGGGTGGGGATGGCCAGGTGGTCCTGGAACGGGACGAAGTCGGCGCCGCTCCCCAGCGCCTTGAGCTCCGGGATCACGAGCGCGGGCGAGGCCGGGCGGCGAGCCGGCATCGTCCGGCGCCACTCCGATTCGCGCCACCCGTCCAGCACCGTGCTGGCAGACGCCTGCATGGCCGGAACGTCGCGTGCCACGTCCATGACGAAGTCACGCAACGACGGAACGCCGCCGGCATCGAACCTCCCCTTCATGTACATGTCGGTGTTCACGTACAGGATGAGCTGCCGCTGCAGTTCCTCGCGAAAGCCTTCGGCAAACTCCGTGGAGCCGATCAGTCCGTACTCCTCGGCGTCCCAGAAGGCCAGGGCAATGGTGCGCGCCGGGCGCCACCCGTTTCGTTGCATGGTCCCCAACACGCGCCCCACCTCGAGCAGCGCCGCCGCCCCTGTCCCCGGGTCGACGCCCCCAAAGGTCCAGGCGTCGTGATGCGTTCCCAGCATGACCGTGCGTTCGGGGGTGACGGCACCGCGCACGTACGCCACCACGTTGGTGATGGGGCGCAGTCCATCGTCCATCTGGACGTCGACGCGCGCGGACGCTCCGGGCCCGAGCCGGTACGTGATGGGGAGCGCTCCCTTCCATGCCGGGGGTGCCTCGGGTCCTCCAAGCGCGGAGAGCAGGTGTAGCGCCTCCCCCCAGGCCAGGGCGACGACCGGGATGCTCGGAAGGACGGGAGAGTTCGCGGGAAGCAGCGACTCCGGCGACTTGTCGGGCGAGTGGCCCGGCGTGAGCGGATCGCCGTGCCAGTACCAGCTCATCTTGGCGTTGCCGCGCTGCGGCATCTGCGCGCCCCGCCAGTAGCCGTCCGGCCAGGCCGGCCCGCGCGCGAAGCCGTCGTCGGCGGGGTCGCTGTACAGGATCAGCGCGCGCGCCCCGGCGCGCTGCGCCGCGAAGACCTTCACCGCCCGGTGACTGCGACCGTAGCGGGCGATGGCGATGCGCCCCTCCACCGTCACGCCGCGGGAGGCCAACTCGGCGTAGTCGGCCGGCAAGCCGTAGTTGACGTAGACCAGCGCTCCCTCGGCGATCCCGGACGCGGAATACGCGATGTACGCGTCGCCAAGCTCGGGATGCGACGACGTGGGATCCTCGGGAATGGCCGGCTCCCGCACCGACAGCTCGCGCACCGTCGGGGCGGTGCGCGTGACCCGCACGTGCCGCGGGCGCGAGAGCCAGACCGGATACACGTGTGTCTCGACGTCGAGCCCGAACGTGCGCAGCGTGCGCTGGAGGTAACCGATCACCTCGGCGCTCCCGGCCGATCCCGCGGGATGCGGACGCGCCGAGAGGGGGCGATGGAGCACGGAGATCGATTCCGCCGCCACCCGGGCGCGGAACCGGCGTTCCACCCGGCGTTGCGCCGCGATGCTCGACGTGGCATAGCCGATCATCCCGCGTTGGAGCGGCGCCGGGCGATCCGGGGTGCACGCCGGAATCAGCAGCAGGGCGGCCAGGGGGGCGAGCGGCCGGCTCATCGTGGCACCACGGGAAGGACCAGCCGCGAGGGATGCGCCCGGTCGTGGTAGATGGTCTGGTGCGCCGGAATGGTCGTGGAGTCGGCGGCGAATGCTCCCCCGGTGTTGGGGTTGCGGTCGTAGCGCGGGAAGTTGCTGCTGGCGACCTCCAGTCGAATGGCGTGCCCTGCCAGGAAGACGTTGCTCGTCGCGCCCACGTCGATCGTCAGCTCCACCGGCTGGCCGGGGGTGAGCAGTTCGGCCGTGGAGTTGGAGCGGCGGTAGCGCGCGCGCAGGATGCCGTCGGTCAGGGCACGCGCCGTCCCGTCGGGATGCACGTCGACCAGCCGCGCGGTGAAGTCGGTGTCGCGCGCGCTGGAGGCGGCCCACAGCACGAGCTGCACCGGCCCCGTCACCTCGACCGGGCGATCGAGCGGGGCGCTGGTGTACACCAGGACGTCGCGGCGATCCTCGAGGGATCGCTGGTCGGTGGGGGCGCGTGAGTACGCGCCGCTGGTCCCGGTGGGGACCGGGGTGCGGGGGTCATAGGTGAAGGTGTCGGCGGCGGCCCCCGCTGGTGCGTCCCACGCCAGGCGCCCATCGCCATGGCGCGAGTTGGCCCGCCCCTCGCTCGCCAGGTGCAATGCGGTGGCGCGGGCGCGGGCCAGCGGCCACTCCTGCTCGTCGCGCCAGCGATTCTCCCCCATCACGAAGAGGCGCACCGGCGGCCCGGGATAGTCGCCGCGCGGCGGCGTCTCGCCCAACCAGTGGCGGAACCAGTGCACCATCAGCGATTCGGAGTCGAAGCCCGCATCGGGGCCGTAGTCGACCGTGCCGATCCGGCGCGAGGAGGCGTTGGGGCGTGCGTGGGTCCACGCGCCCACGATCAACCGCTGGTTGCGTCGCGCCTGCGCCGTGGCGGCGTTCGCCCGGAGCCCGGCGAAGTTCGCGAGCGTCCCGGTGAGCAGGGCGTCGTACCACCCCGTCAGGTGAAAGGCGGGGACCTGGAAGCGCGCGTGCCGCGCGGCCACGTCGAAGCGATCCCAGAAGGAGTCACGACTGGGGTGCGCCAGCATGTCGAAGTAGCCGGGCGCGTACCGCCGGAGGTCGAGTGCCGTGATGTCGCGCAGCGGCAAGCGCCACATCCAGTCGTTGCGCAGCATTTCCCGATGCGCGCTCGACAGCCCGATCTCGCCGTCCCGATCGGCGGCGGGGTCGAGTGCCCGACGCCGGACGTCCATCGCCTGCCCCAGGTTCCACCCCAGACCGTCCGCCAGGTAGAAGGCGCCGCCCTGGAAGACCATGTCGTACCGGCTGGCGTACGACGCCGAGGGAAAGAGGGCGCGCAACGCGGGCGGCTGCTCGCCCGCTGCCAACAGTTGGGTCGTGGCGCTGTAGCTGCCCCCGAGCATTCCCACGCGACCGTCCACGAACGGGAGCGACGCCACCCAGGCGACCGCGTCGAATCCGTCGGGCCCCTCGTCATGCGGAACGGCCACGCCGTCGGACATGTAGCGCCCGCGCGTATCCTGCACCACCACGACAAAGCCGGCGCGCGCCAGCCGGTGGTACAGGCTGTTGGGGTCCTCCGGATTCTTGGAGTACGGGGTGCGCTGCAGCAGCGCGGGCAGGCGGCGCGGCGTCACCGGCCGGTAGATGTCGGCGCGCAGCGTCACGCCGTCGCGCGTGCGCGACTCCACGTGGCGCTCCACCAGGACCTCGGTGCGCGCGGCCGAGGGCGCGGACGGGCTTCCGGCCGATGCCTGCGCGTGGATGGGTGCTGTCGCGAGCACGATGAGCCAGGGGGCGAGGACTCGCGCAGCGACGAGAACGAGAGAGCGCCTGGGGACGAGGCAGCGGGGCAGGGCGCGCGGGGCGGGGCGCCGG
>CAZVDJ010000415.1:0-4599 GCA_964626245.1 uncultured Gemmatimonadaceae bacterium | reverse complement strand
GCGCGTGGCGTCGCGCCATCGCCGCCGTGGCGCTGGCGCTCGTCGCCGGCGCGTGCGACGGCCCCGGGGTGGTGTCACCCGGTCGGCCGGTCATCGGGATCTCGGGAGGGGCGAGCACGTCGACGACGATCGTCGGCACCTGGCGGCGCACCCTCTTCTTCCTGGACGACTTCGGCATCGCGCGCTCCAGCGAGACCTCGTGGCAGTTCACCGCCGATGGCACGGTCACGCGCATCCTGGTCTCCCGAAACCTGACGTTCGGCCTGGTGGACGTGCTGGTGAGCGCCGGGCGCTACCAGCTGCAAGGCGCGCGCGTCGCCATCGACTTCGTGACGCCGTCCCCCTGGCAGCTCACGCTCGACGTGCGGCGCGTGGGCAACGAGCTGGAGCTGGCGGGACAGCGCTACCTCCCGGTGGAGCCGTAGGGCATGGCGAGCCTGGACGCCGAGGTGCTGGTGGTGGGCGGTGGACCGGCTGGGGCGGCGGCCGCCTTCTTCCTGGCGCGCGCCGGCGTGGACGTGCTGGTGCTGGACCGCGCACGCTTCCCGCGCGACAAGCCCTGCGCCGAGTACCTCTCGCCGCAGGCATCGCGTGTGTTGTCGGAGATGGGCGTCCTCGCCACCGTGGAGGGAGCGGGGGCGGCGGCGTTGCGCGGCATGCGCGTGCGCGCGCCGAACGGGGGAGAGATCCGCGGCGAGTTCGCCGCGTCGCACGGCTTTCGTGGCTTTCGCGACCGGGGACTTGCCCTTCCGCGGCGCGTGCTCGATGCGATCCTGCTCGATCGCGCGCGCACCGCGGGGGCGCAGGTGCGGGAGCTGGCGCGCGTGCGCGACCTGGTGCGCGGCAGCACCGGACGCGTGGAAGGGGTGGTCGTCGACGACGCGAACGGCCAGCGTACCGTGCGCGCCCCGCTGGTGATCGGTGCGGACGGGCTTCGCACCGTGGTGGGTCGCCGACTCGGGGTGGTGCGTACCGGGCGCTTTCCGCGGCGCGTGGCGGTGGTGGCGCACTTCCTCGGCGTCTCGGGGATGGACGACTGCGGCGAGATGCACGTCGATGCGCACGGCTACGTGGGGCTGGCCGACGTGGGAGGAGGGATGACCAACGTGGCCGTGGTGGTGCCGGCGCGCGCCGCCAGCCGCATGGACGGCGACCCGGCGCACTTTCTCGAACGCTGGCTGACCGCGCGTCCGCAGCTGGCGCCGCGGTTCGCGTCGGCGCGGCGCGTCTCGGAGGCGCGGGCCGTGGGCCCGTTCAACCAGCGCGCCCGGCGGGCCTGGGCACCCGGCGCGGCGCTGGTGGGAGATGCCGCCGACTTCTTCGACCCGTTCACCGGCGAGGGGATCTACGCCGCGCTGCGGGGCGCGGAGTTGCTCACGGGCTACGCCTTCGACGCGGCGCGCGCGCCACACGGACGGCACGCCGACGTGGCGCTGGCGGCGTGGGATCGCTGCCTGCGCGACGAGTTCCGGGGCAAGCGGCTGGTGGAGCGCGCCGTGGGAACCGCGGTGGCCGTTCCCGCGCTGCTCAACCGGGCGGCCGCCGTCCTGGCGCGGCGACGCGACATGGCCGACCTGCTGGTGGGCGTCACGGGCGACTTCGTCCCGCCGCGCGAGGTGCTGCGTGCGCGGTTCCTCCTGCCGCTGCTGCTGCCATTGCTCCTGCCCTCGCACCGTACTTCCTTGTTGCGGGCCCCCGACGCACCCCCGACCGGGGAAGCGGCCGGGGGCCGAGCCTAACGAACGTCACCGCGTCCCGCGCGGATTCCCGCATGTCCCTGGATCCCGACCTCTTTCGTGCGGTCCTCGGCCGCTTTGCCAGCGGCGTCACCGTGGTCACCACCCGCGACGCGGACGGGCGGGACCACGGCATGACCGTGAGCGCCTTCTGCTCGCTGTCGCTCGAGCCCCCGCTCGTCCTGGTGTGCATCGACCGTGCGGCGTCGATGCACGACCAGCTGGCTGGTGCCGAGTGGGTGGTGGTGAACATCCTGAGCGCCGACCAGGAGGCACTGTCGCGCCGGTTCTCCGACCTGGAGGCCGACGCCCGCTTCGACGGCATCGGCTTCACGCGGGCCGCCCACGGGGCACCCGTGCTGGATGACGTGCTGGCGCACCTGGAGGGGCGGCTCCGCACCACCCACGACGCGGGGGATCACACGATCCTCGTCCTGGAGGTGGAGAGCGCCACGGCGCGCAACGCGCGGCCGCTCCTGTACTACCGCGGAGGATACGCGCAGTTGGAGCGCTGATGCGGCAGGTGCTCACCCCCAGTCGCAGCCGGGTGGTCGAGATCCTCGACGCCCCGGACTGCCCCGCCCCGCTCCGCGAGCGCTCGCACCGAGACATCGTGCGGGCCAACGCCGTGTTCGGCGGGACGCGCGCGCTGCTGGGCGGCGTGAAGGACTGCTTGCACCTGCTCCCCACCGAGGCGACGTACCTGGATGTGGGCTCGGGGACGGGCGAGGCGACCGCCAAGGCCGCGCGATATTGCGCCCGGCGGGGCGTGTCGCTGCGCACGTTCGCCCTGGATCGCGACGGCACGCTGGTGTCGCGCGCCACGCGGCATGCCCACCACGCGGTCTGCGGCTCGGCGCTGGCCCTGCCGCTCCCCGACCGCAGCATGGACCTGGTGAGCTGCGCACAGGTGGCGCACCACTTCGCCGGCGACGAGCTGGTGGCCCTGCTCCGCGAGATGCACCGCGTGGCACGCCACGCGGTGATCGTCAGCGACCTGCGGCGCAGCTGGACGGCCGTGGCCGGACTCTGGCTCGCCTCGTTTCCGCTGGGGTTTCACCCCGTCAGCCGCCACGACGGCATGGTCTCCATCCTTCGTGGCTTCACGGTGGCCGAACTGGAGCAGCTGGTGTATGACAGCTGCGGGGTGCGGCCTCGCGTGCGCCGCCGCCCCGGGTTCCGCCTCACGGCCACGTGGTCCCCGCGTCCCCCCGACCTCCCCATCGCTGCCGAGGCACGCACGCATGCGTGAGCCGTTCTCGTTAGGTCCCCTCCCGGTCGGTCGTGCCATGACCACGGTGGACGAGCGCATCGTGCACGCCCCCGTGCGCACGATCTTCACCCTGGCGCGCGATGTGGAGCACTGGCCCGCGTACCTGGCCCACTACCGCTACGTGCGCTTTCACGAGCGCGCCGCCGATGGCGGCGGCGTGGTGGAGATGAGCGCCAACCGCCCCTTCGGGCCGCTCAACTGGCCCACCTGGTGGCTCTCGGAAATGCAGGTGGACGAGGCGCGCCCCGCGGTGCGCTTCCGGCACATCGGCGGGATCACCACGCGCATGGACGTGGAGTGGGCCTTCGAGGCGCGCGCCGACGGCGCGACGCACGTGCGCCTGCTGCACGTCTGGGACGGCCCGCGGTGGCCCCTGGTCGGCGTCGTCGCGGCGACGACGGTGATCGGCCCCGTCTTCGTGCACGGCATCGCCTCGCGCACGCTGGAGGGGCTGGCGCGCGTGGCCGAGCGGCAGGCGGCGCGCGAGTCACTTCCCGCCGGGCGCAACGCCGGCACCGTCGGACCCGCCGGCGGCGCGACTGGCGCCGCTGGCGCCGGAGCCGGCGCATGATCGCCCCGCACCGCCACGCGCGCCGCGTCGTCATCACCGGGATCGGCGCCATCACCCCCATCGGCCTGGGACGCGACGGGCTCTGGGACGGACTGCAGGCACGCCGCTCGGCGGTTGGCGCGCTGACGCGCTTCGACCCCTCGATCTTCCGCTCGCACACCGCGGCCGAGGTGAACGACTTCGTGC
This sequence comes from uncultured Gemmatimonadaceae bacterium, assembly GCA_964626245.1. GTDB lineage: Bacteria > Gemmatimonadota > Gemmatimonadetes > Gemmatimonadales > Gemmatimonadaceae > SCN-70-22. Next base: position 833 of record CAZVDJ010000415.1, on the reverse strand, counting down.
CCGAGGACCACCTGGAAGCCCGGCGGGCCCGCCGGCTCGATCGCTTCGGGCAGTTTTCCGTGGTGGCCGCGCGCATGGCGATGGACGACGCGCGGCTGGACATGGCGGTGGAAGACCGCGAGCGCGTGGGGGCGATGATGGGGACGGCGCTGGGAGGCGTGGGGTACGCCGAGGAGCAGCTGGGGCGCTTCCTGCGCGACGGGCTGCGGGCGGTGGACGCCACGCTGGCGCTGGCCGTCTTTGGGGGTGCGTCCAGCTGCAACGTGGCCATCGAGCTGGGCGTGATGGGACCCAACAGCACCAACGCGATGAGTTGCGCGTCGGGGACGATCGCGATCGGCGACGCCTTCCGGCAGGTGCGCGACGGTTACGCCGACGTGATGCTCGCCGGCGGGGCGGAGGCCCCGCTCGCCCCGCTCTGCTACGGGGCCTTTGCGATCATCCGCGCCATGTCCACGCGCAACGACGACCCGGCGCGCGCCTCGCGCCCCTTTGACCGGGACCGGGACGGCTTCGTGATGGGCGAGGGAGCCTCGGTCCTGGTGCTGGAGGAGCTCGACCGCGCGCAGGCGCGCGGCGCGCCGATCTACGCCGAAGTGCTGGGCTTCGGGCAGACCAACGACGCCCACCACATGACGGCACCGCGCCCCGACGGGAGCCAGGCGGCACGGGCCATGCGCCTGGCGCTCGCCGACGCGCGCGTGGCGCCCGGCGAGATCGACTACGTCAACGCCCACGCCTCGTCCACGCCGCTCAACGACCCGACGGAGACGCTGGCCATCAAGCAGGTGCTGGGCGAGCGCGCCGCGCGGGTGCCGGTGAGCGGCACCAAG
>CAZVDJ010000414.1:0-4627 GCA_964626245.1 uncultured Gemmatimonadaceae bacterium | reverse complement strand
CGAACGGCGGCAGGACGCGCGCCGTCGAGCGAGCCGCTGGCGGAACCGGGAATCCTTTCGGGATGGCGGTCGTGTTGGGACGGTTGCGCCGCTCCCTGGCCGCGCGCTCGCGCGCCGTGAAGCGAATGATCGGCACCGGGAGCGCCTTCCCCCGCACCCACGTCCCGTCGGGGCGTCTCCAGTCGACGCGGAACGGATCGAGCCGCGCCACCGCGACCCAACCGTCGGGAACGAGGAACGCCCCCTCCTCACTCGCGTGCGCAACGGTGGGGGCGCTCCCCGCTTGCACCACGCGTCCGCGTTCGTCGGTGATGCGCGTTTCGGTCTGCGGCCGACGCCGAACGGACGCCACCGTATCGGCGCGCCCGCTGCCGCGGTCGATGAGCACGACGTGCGCCGAGTCGCGCTCCGTGACTTCGCGCGTCCCCTCCAGCGGCGGCGTTGCGAGCACGAGCACTCGCCCTAACGAGTCCGCCGAGTGGATGACGCCGCGCGTTTCGACGATGGCCGGCAGGTCTGGCGGCAGCGTGCGCACGATGCGATCGCCGTGCAGCAGGTACCAGCGACGTCCCACGATCTCGGACGCCAGCGTCGAGTCGTGCGATTGCGCGAACAACGGACCCGGCATCTGATATTCGCCGGGGCCATTGCCCTTGCGCCCGACGGTGGTGACCGCGTCACGCGAGAAGTCGGCGAGCACGAGTCCACGATCGCGCGACTCCGTGACAAGGACGCGACCGTCGGCCAGCTCGCGGACCGACGTGACGATCGTGAACTCCTCGCTCAGCACGCCCGTTGGTGGTGCAAGCCGCAGCTGGCGGATTGGCTGCGCGGCGGCTGGTGTGGCGAGCATCGAGAGACCCGTCACCAGCAGCGTGCACGTCGCCAACGCCTTTCGCGCCATCGTCATGATCCCCTCCCTCTCCACGGTCGCCGCTCCAGGAACTGCACCCCGTCCTCACCTGTGCGCACGATGTACACGGTCCCTCGTCCGAACGCGACGATCGCCTCGCCCGGCGACAGGACCAGGCGTTGGACAACACGCCCCGTGCGGTCGACGATGTCGTAACGCGGCTCCGGGGCGCGCGCCGAGCGCGTGCGGCGGATCGCGATCATGCCGTCGAACGTGGGGACGACCGGGTAGGTACGGTATGGTGCGATGGCCGGGAGGAGCTCGGGCCATCCCTCGAACTCATCGGGGCTCCGCGGATTCGACCCGAACTGCTCCGCCCAGAAAATCATGGCCGCCTCGCGTTCACGTCGATCGACGCGGATCTTCGAGAACGGTATCGGAGCCCCAACGCGCCAGCTGCCGCTTGGCGCGCGCCAGTCGACGCGATAGGGGTCGCGTCGCACGACGGCGATCCACCCGTCGAGAAGAAGCAGCGCCGGCTCGTCGAGCTCCAGCGGGCTATGGTGCTTGCCGGCGATGCGACGAACGCGTCCGTTCGCGTCGAGTTCGGCTTCCACTCGCGAGCCAGTGCGACGCCTGCGGCCCACAGAGTCCGCATCTCCGCTGTGCCGATTCAGAAGAACGATGGTGGTGGAATCGCCCGGCCCCATCACCCGGACGCCGTGCGATGGTCGCGGCGAGACGGACACCAGTAGGTTGCCTAGCGAGTCTGCGCCAAGCGGGAACAGTCCGAGACGGACCGCCGGCGCGTCGGCGGGGAGCGTCGACACGATGCGTGCACCCTCCAGCAACAGCCACCGCCGACTCGATGCGATCGCCATCAGGGTCGAATCGCCGCCGAGTCGAAGTACTGGCGCAGGCCAGTCGTACTCACCCGGACCGCGCCCCTTGCGTCCGACGGCCGTCACCTCGTCACGCGCGAAGTCCGCCACCGCGAAGAGGTCCCCGCGCGGATCGGTCACCAGCACCCGCCCGTCGCGCAGTTCGCGCACCGACGTGATGCTGACGAAGTCATGCGACAGCCGCGTCACCGGACCATCCAGGCGGCGCTCCCGGGGGAGCTGCGCGCCAAGGCCGACTGGGGCGAGCAGGCAGACTAGAGCGGCGGCACACCTCACCGTCATGGGCACCTACCGGGCATGGGTCGGGCCGGAGGCGCCGGCGCCAGCGGCTCCACCGCTGCCCGGTCGACGCGCAGTCGCTGCCTCCGCAGTCAGTCGCTCGATCAACACAGCCAGCGACGGACGCATCGCATAGGCCGCGACGAACACCCCGCCCTCCTCGCCCTCTCCGGCAAGGACCAGGCGCGACCCGGCAATCGCCATGCGGTCCGCCGCCACCGGCGGATCGATCGACATCCGATATTCGCCCGTGCGCCCGTCGTACACATCCAGCACGCGGCCGCGCGGGCGCTGCTCCGTGCGAAAGAGGACGACGAAGTGAGACGCCACGGCCGCCGCGTCGTGCGCGCTGACTCTCGCCCCCCTGGCAAACCGCTGACCGCCGCCGGCGCGCACCTCGACAGCCGCAACGGGCACGGGCTCCACCCACTCCCCGATCGCTTCGACGCGCGTCCCGTTCCAGATGGCGAAGTGCGGCCCGAAGGTCATGGAGTGCAGGCAGCGCCCGGAAGCGGGATCAGCAAACAGCCGGGTCTGTCGAGCGAGCAGCGGGATGGCATCCTCGCCCGGCCACGGGAGTGTCCACGCGCCCACCTGCGCCCCCGCGGAGTCGAGCGCGACCACCTCTTGCTGCCATCCACCATGAGGAAGCCGCCGCTTGCGAGCGCCGTGACCTGGACGCCGTGTCCGAGTTCTCCCGGTCCGCTGCCGGGTGAACCTGCGCGCCACTGCACGCGGCCCGATCCCTGGGCGAGCGCAACGAGGCGCCGGCGACCGCCGTCCACCACGACGATGTGGTCGCGCGTTGCGGCGAGGGAAATGATGGCGAAGAAGGTGGTGTCGTTCGGGTCGCCGCCAACGCTCCACTCGCGGCTCCAGGAAACGGCGCGCACGGTGCGCTGGCGTGCGCGTGGACGACGCTCCTGTTCGTCGCTGGGATGTGTTGTCGCGGTCGGGTGGCTCCCGGCAGTCGTGGCCGCGAGCGGCTCCGATCGTGGGACACCGGGTTGATCCGTTGTCATCGCGGCGGTGAGGCACGCGGCAACTCGCGCGTTCCGAAGGCGCAACCATCCGATCGCATTCCGCATGACACACCCCTCCCGTCGTCAACAAACCCGCTCACAGCCGCGCAGCCTCCCCGAGCAACCCTACTCCCGGGTCTGGACGGCGTAGACTGACTTGCCTGCTTCCCGATGTCAAGCCGCGTGACCCTTCGTCGTCGTTCGGGCCGTCGCACTCAGCATCCAACGAATAGCGATCTGCAGCGCACGATTTCGCCGCGACCCAGCCACTCACCGGTCACCATCGAGGAGAGCTGGTTACGTGAGACGCCGATGTCAGGCGAGAAGGCGTGACGCGCGATTCCCGGACGGTGCCGCCGCGCCCGCTGCCGCAGCGGTGCCGCAGCCTCCCGCTTGCGCAGGCGCCGGGACTCTCACACGATGGTTTTGTCGCATCGACTCGTGATTCCGCGCTCGCCACGAACACCCGGTCACGGACTCGCGCATCCACGTAACCCGTCTCGCGGCCAAGTCATGACATCAAACGCACGCCACTGGTGCCTTTCGACCATCTCGCGCGTCCTGCTGCCGCTCCTCCTGCTGGCACCAGTCGGGCCACTGTACCCGCAACGGGCTCCCTCTCTCCAGATCAGCGAGCCTCCAAAGGTGCCAGACACACTGCAACTGGTGCAGCGCACCCGGATCGGATCGCTGTCTCGCGACGCGGACGCGTTCGGGCGAGTCGCCTACGTCGCGCTGCGTCGGAATGGCGATGTGGTAGTGGCCGATGACCAGTCTCACCGTGTCAGTGTCTTTGGAGCGGATGGGCAGTTGAAGCGCCAGATCGGTCGACAGGGCCAGGGTCCCGGCGAGTTCGAGCTGCCTTGGCTGATCGCGATCCTGTCGGGCGATAGCGTCGCCGTGTGGGACGCGGCGTTGGCACGGGTCTCCGTGTTCTCTCCCTCGCTTGCGTTCGTACGATCGTTCTCCCTCCCTCCGACGTGGGTGCTCCACAGCCTGCGCGAGCTCCCCAACGGCCGGCTGCTGGCCAGCGCGCTCGATCTCTCCACTCGCAAGGCGCTGCACGTGCTCACGCGAGACGGCAAGCCGACCACCTCATTCGGAGAGGTCACGGTGCCGCGCGATGTCACCCCGTACGAATCGAGCCTGCTCGGCGGTCGGGCCCTCGTTCTGGATTCCTCGATCATCTTCAGTCACAAGGCCCCCTTTCGCATCGACGTGTTCGACCTTCAGGGGCGCCAGCTCCGGCGGTGCGAAGGCAGAGGCGACGCGACGTCCGCTCCGCAGTCCGTCATCTCCCGTGATGGGGCCTCCGCCTCGCTCCACTGGAAGCGGTACGTGCACTCGACCGGCTTCCTCGCGGGAACGTCACCCGGCGAGGTGTGGAACGTGATTACCGATCACACCAACGGACGTACGTCGCTCTATGCCGTGGACGTCACGCGCTGCGCGATGCTGCGCCAGCGCACGCTTCCAGTGCCGATGTACCTGAACGACGCCAGCGGCGATCACGTCGTTGGCGTGCTGGAATCCGACTACCCGGAGGTGATCCTGTATCGGCGGGCAGGCCG
>CAZVDJ010000413.1:0-4646 GCA_964626245.1 uncultured Gemmatimonadaceae bacterium | reverse complement strand
GGTGGAAGGAGAACTGCCCGCCGACCGAGGCGTAGAGGTTGAAGGCGACGTCCTCGTTGGCGTAGAGGCCCTGCAGGCGCGAGACCTCGCCGGTCAGCTTCCAGAAGGTGACGTCGCCTTGCGCGCGCGAGCGCGGCACGTCGCGGTCGCCGGTCGAGGCGCCGGCGAGGTCGAGGCCGTGATGCACGCCGAAGGACACCGCGCTGACGCCGCGGAAGCTGTCGCGGTAGTCGAAGGTGCCGATGGCGCGCAGCACGCGCAGCTTGTCGGTGATCAGCCGCTGGCCGAGCGCGTCGGTCGAGCTTTCGTCGATGTCGAAGCCCAGGTCGACCGCCAGGTTGGCGCGGCGCGAGCGCAGGATCGGGTGCGTCACATGGGCGTTGAGCGAGTAGGAGGTGCTCTCGACCTTCAGGCTCTCCAGGCCGCCATGCGGCCGGCCGGGGCTGTAGCCGGTAGAAACGCGCAGCCGCGTGCCCTCGTCGCCGATGGCGCGGGAGAAGCTGTATTGCAGGAAGGCCTGCTCGTTCATGTCGAGGGTGTGGTACAGCACGAACTCGTTGCGCTCGCCCATGTCGCTCTGCGAGTTGATGCCGCCGGCGAAGGTGGCGCTCCAGGGGCCGGAGAATTTCGAGCCGCGATTGTTCACCGTGCCGAAGACGTCCCAGTCGCGGATCGACACGTCGACCACCAGCTGGCTCGAGCCGGGCTCGTTGCCGGGCCTGAGCGTGCCGCGCGCGGAAACGCCAGGCAGGTCGTTCACCAGCAGCAGGTAGCGGTCGATGTCGGCGATGTTGGCCGGCCGCCGCCTGGTGATCTTCGCCAGCATCGACTCGATGCGCGGCTTGAGGTCGCCCGGCTCGCCCTGCACGGTGATCTCGTTGACGAAGCCTTCGATCACCGTGAGCCGGAAACGGCCGTCGGTGACCGTCTGCTCCGGCACCACGACCCGGGTGAGCACATAGCCGTCGCCGCGATAGCGCGTCTCGATCCGCCGGGCGATGGCGAACAGCTCGGTCAGCGGCATGGCCTTGCCGAGCTGCTCGGCGTAGCTCTCGGCCAGCGCGTCCGGCGGATAGACGCTGGCGCCCTCGACCGTAAGGCCGTTGAGCGTGATGGTCACCGCCTCGGCGCCGGGCGGCGCCTCGGCACCGCCGAGCGGGCGTACAACCACGGGTGGCGGCAGTGGCCGCGTACAGCGCCAGCCCCACCGCGGTGGCAAACCGGGGGGCCTCCACCGCATCGACCAGCCCGCTCAGGTTCTCCGACGGGATCCCCACCCGCACTCCCGTCCCGAAGACGTCGGCCGCGAGCTCCGTCACCCCGGGGAGCGCCGCCGCCCCGCCGGTGAGCACGATCCCGGCGCTCAGCTTCCCGGCGTACCCGGCCGCCTCGATGTCGCGGAGCACCAGGTCATAGATCTCGTCGGTGCGCTGGTGGATGATGTGCGCCAGCAGCTCGCGCGGAATCTGCCGGTCACCCTGCGCCACCGTGCTGGGCAGCGTGATCACTTCCGACGGATCCACCAGCGGTTCATAGGCGCATCCGTATCGCTCCTTGAGTCGCTCGGCGTCCGCCTGCGTCACGCCGAGTCCGTGCACGATGTCGTTCGTGACGTTGTTGCCGCCGAACGGGACGGTGCCCAGGTGCCGGATCTTCGCCTCGTGGAAGACCGCGATGTCGGTGGTCCCCGCGCCCATCTCGATGAGCGCGACGCCCAGTTCCTTCTCATCCTCCGTGAGCACGGCGAGCGCGCTGGCCAGCGGTTCCAGCACCAGCTGGAGCGGCTTGTAGCCCGCGCGCTCCACCGCCTTGCGCAGGTTGAGCGCGGGGGAGCTCCCGATCGTCACGAGGTACATCTCGGTCTCGAGCCGCGTGCCGACCATGCCGATGGGGTCACGGATCCCCTCGTTCTTGTCGACCGAGTACTCCTGCGGGATGGCGTGCAGCAGCTCGCGCTCGGGCGGGATGGCCTGCGCGCGCGCGACGGCGTTGGCGCGCTCCACGTCGCCCTTGGTGATCTCGTCCCCGCTCACGGCGACGATTCCCTTGGAGATCATGGCCTGCACGTGCTCGCCGGCAATCCCCACGTAGCAGGCGTCCACCTTCACCCCGGCCATCTGTTCGGCGTCACTCACCGCCTTGCGGATGGACTGCGTGGTTTCCTCGATGTCGGCGACGATGCCGCGCCGCAGTCCCGTCGTGCGCGACTGCCCCACCCCCAGGACCTTGATCCCGGGATGGCGCTTCGCGTCACCAGTGACTTCGGCGATGATCGCCGTCGTCTTGGCGGAGCCGATGTCGAGTCCGGCGACCACTCGTTCCACGTTCATGGGAGGCGGGCGATGACGATGTCCTTGTAGCGCAGGTCGAGCTCCACCGGACGCAGGCGGCGCCGCGCGAGGTCGGCCTCGACGGAAGATAGCTGGAGCATGCGATCGGCGCGCAGGTCGAGCATGGCGCGCACCAACACGTCGACGAGTTGCAGCGCGACCTCGTCCTTCCCCACGCGCCGCGCCTCGCTGACTCGTGCGAAGAACTCGGGGTGTTCGGCCTTGAGCTCCCCCAGCAATCGCAGCAACGCCGTGTCGGCGCGCGGGATGATCGGAAGGTCGACCCCCCAACGCGCGGGGTCGAGCGGGAGGACGCGCCCACTGTCGTCGTACGCCTTGAATCCCCTGGCGGCGGGGACGAGCGCCACGGGGAGGTTCTCCTCCACCGTCACGACCACCGTGCTGGGGAGGCGCCGGGAGACGCGCGCGGTGTGCACCTGCGGATGCCCCTCGGCGCGCACGCGCAGCGAATCGAGGTCGTTCCAGATGGAGACGGTGGTGTCGAGCCCGAGGCGAGCCGCGATGTCGGCAGGGCGCGCGTAGTGCGTGCCGCGAACCTCCACCTGCTGCACCCTAAAGAAGGCGAGGTCGCGTCCCCACCAGGGGGTCGTCAGCACGCCCACCGCCACGAGGGTGACGGCCAGGAGGTACCAGCGCCCCCGGCGCGGGCGAAGCGGCGCCCCCTCGGCAACGGGCGGTGCGGCAGCGGCCATGGTCGCCATCACCGCGCGCCAGGGGAGGCCAGCAGCTGCAACAGCTCGGGGCCCGTGCGCGTGATGTCGCCAGCCCCCATCGTGACCACCACGTCGCCAGCGCGCACGAAGGTGGAGAGCGCCGCCGCCGCTGCGGTCCGCTCCCCGGTCCACGCCGGCGCGCCACCGCCCTGTGCCATCCGGTCGGCGATGAGCGACGACGACACGCCGGGGAGCGGCTGCTCGCGGGAGGGATAGAGCGCGGTGAGGAAGACCGCGTCGCTCGCCATCAACGCCTCGGCGAAGCCCTGCGCAAAGTCGCGCGTGCGCGAGTAGAGGTGGGGCTGGAACGCCACCACCAGGCGCCGCCCCGGATATCGCGCGCGCGCCGCCGAGATCGTCGCCGCGACTTCGGTGGGATGGTGCGCGTAGTCGTCGATCACGTCGATGCCGTTCGCGCTTCCCAGCGACTGGAAGCGCCGCTCCACGCCGGCGAACGCCTCCAACCCGGCGCGCATCCCGTCGAGGGTGGCGCCAAGGGCCAGCCCGCTGGCCACCGCGGCCAGCGCGTTGCGCGCGTTGTGCATCCCCGGGACACGCAGCAGCAGCTCGCCGAGCCCATCGCCATCGAAGGTGACGGACAGGACGGTGCGCCCGTCGTCCATGGGACGCGCAGCGCCGACCACGCGGGCGTCGGGCGCGCCGACGCCGTAGCGGAGCACCTGCGCCGTGGCCGGCAGCTGCAGCGAGGCGGCCCCCGCATCGTCGGCGCAGAGCACGACGTGATGCGCGGGGGCGAGGAAGGCCTGGAAGGCCTGGCGGATGTCGTCCAGGTCGCGGTAGATGTCCAGGTGGTCGGCCTCCAGGTTCGTCACCACCGCGACGGTGGGGCGCAGCGCCAGGAAGGAGCGATCGTACTCGTCGGCCTCCACCACGAAGAGCGAGGGGGAGCCCAGCCGCAGGTTGCCCCCCCACTGCCCCACCCGGCCGCCGGCGATTCCCGTCGGCTGCAATCCGGCGGCGTGCAGCGCCTCGGTGGTCATCACCGTGGTGGTCGTCTTGCCGTGGGTCCCGGCCACCCCCACCACCGCACCGCCCCGCACGGCCTCGCCTAACGCCTCGGCACGTCGCACGATCGGGAGTCCCGCGTCGGCGGCCGCGCGAAGCTCCGGATGGTCGCGGCGCACGGCCGACGTCACCACCACGGCGCGGGCACCGGCCACGTGCGCGGGGTCATGTCCCGCCCGCAGCGCCACGCCCAGGCGCGCCAGGTCCGACGCCCCTTCCAGCGCCGAGTCGCACCCGGTCACCGGCACGCCGCGCCGCACGAACAGTTCGGCGAGCGCGCTCATCCCCGCGCCGGCAATGCCGACGAAGTGAACCGGACGCGGATCGGTGGGATCGAGGAGTGACATGCGGAGGGGAATCTAGCGACGCGTGGTATCTCGGGAATCGAAGGAGGCGTGCGTCCGCATCACGCGGATGGAAGGCGACAGGGCGGTGTGCGGGTGCCGGCGCGTGGAGCGACTCGGTGAGCGGTGACGAATCGACTCGGTGCGCGGCGATCGCGGCGCGTGTCGCGGCAGTCGTCGGGTCAGTGCGGCCGCGGCGCCCCCGGCGGCGG
>CAZVDJ010000412.1:0-4656 GCA_964626245.1 uncultured Gemmatimonadaceae bacterium | reverse complement strand
GGGCGCAATCGCGAGAAGCTCGAGACGGCCAGGCGCCGGTTGCTGGCCGCCACCAGGCGGCGGGCGGCCGACGTGGATGCGCTCATCTTCGACGCCGCCGATCCGTCGCAGGTGCGCACCGCCATCGACGCAGCGGTAGCCCGGCACGGCCGCATCGACGTCGTGATCAACAACGCCGGAAGTGCAGGGCCCAAGCAGCCGCTGCACGCCCTCCCGCTCGAGGCCACCGAGCTGGAGGCGTTGCGGGCGGCCGGCAGCGACGACACCGAGACGGTGGGTGACGCTGCGCGCAACCTGCTGGGGGTGGCCTGGCACCTGGTGCGCGCTGCCGCGCCTCACCTGCGTCCCGGTGCCTCCATCATCAACATCTCCACGATCTTCTCGCGCACCGAGTACTACGGCCGCGCGGCGTACACCGTCCCCAAGGCCGCGCTCAACGCCTTCAGCCGGCGGCTGGCCCTGGAACTCGGCACGCGCGGGGTCCGCGTCAACACGATCTTCCCGGGGCCCACCGCCAGCGAGCGCATCGACCGCGTCTTTGCGGCGATGGACACGATGCGCGGCGCGGAGTCCGGGCGCACGCGCCGCGACGTCACGGCGCTCATGACGCTCAAGCGGCCGGGCGCCGACGGCGAGCCGCAGCTGTCGTATCCCACCCCTGGCGACGTCGCGGAGACGATCGTCTTCCTGTCGAGCGACGCATCGGCGGCATTCAACGCGCACAGCTTCGAGGTGACGCACGGGATGACCGTGCGGCAGGAGAGCCGGAGTACCTGGGTCTCGCGCCCCGAGTTGCGCACCGTGGATGGCACGGGACTGCGCGTCTTTGTGGCGGCGGGCGACCAGGTGGCCGACGCGCTGGAGATCGCGCGGGTGCAAGCGGAGTGCGGGGCAGACGTCCTGCTGGGGCTGGGGTCGGAGGAAGGGGTGCAGGCGGCGCGGCGCGCACTCGACGATTCCGCACGCGATGCGCGCATCGTGCCGATGCTCTGTGACCGCCGTCGCCCCGCGACCATTGCCGCCGCACTCGACGACGCGCGCGCCCCGGGCCGCGCGCTGCACGGCGCGATCCTGCTGCCGTTCTTTGGTCCGTGGCGCTTTCGCGGCCCCTTCGCCGAGGCGGTGGACCGTGACGTGACGGCCTTCCTGGAGGCGGAGCTGGTGGGGGCCATTGCCCTGGGGCGCGAGCTCACGCGGCTGTGGGGTGCCCATCCCCCGGCGGGCGGGGCGCCGCATGTCGTCTTCCTCTCCAACGGCGACGACGGCCATGACAACCCGTACGCGGACGTGCTGCGCGCGGCGCTGGAGGAGTTTGCCCGCGTCTGGCGGGGCGAGGCGGCCGAACAGGTGCAACGCGGCATGCGGACGGCGGCAGACTGGGTGAACCAGATCGTGCGCTGGACCAACGCCGAGCCCGAGGGGCTCCCCTTTGCCGCGGGACAGGCAGCGCGCCTGCTCTACACGCAGCGGCGCATCAACCCGGTCAACCTCTACCTCCCGGGCTCCATCGCCGACGCCACGGGGTCGCACAAGGCGTCGTTCGGGTGGATGGAGAGCCTGATGGGGTTGCACCTGGGGAAGGTGGCGCTCATCACCGGCGGCTCGGCGGGGATCGGCGGGCAGCTCGCACGCCTGCTGGCCATCGGCGGCGCGCGCGTGATGATCTGCGCCCGCCGCGCCGACCAGCTGGAGGAGATGCGCCAGCGCATCGTGACCGAGCTCACCGACATCGGCTACTACGCGGCCGCCACGCGCGTCACCACGCTGGCCGGCGTGGATGTGGGTGACGAGGGCTCGTTGCGTCTGGCGGTGGACGAGGCGTTCGCGCGCTTCGGCCACATCGACTACCTCATCAACAACGCGGGGGTGGCCGGGGCGGAGCAGATGGTGGTGGACATGACGCTCGACGAGTGGCGTTCCACGCTCTCGGCCAACCTCATCTCCAACTACTCCCTGATCGAGAAGGTCGTGCCGCACATGAAGCGGCGCGGGAGTGGGTACATCCTCAACGTCTCGTCGTACTTCGGCGGTGAGAAGTACATCGCCGTGCCGTATCCCAATCGCGCCGACTACGCGGTGTCAAAGGCGGGCCAGCGCGCGCTCACCGAGAACCTGGCGGAGTTCGTGGGGCCCGAGATCCAGATCAACGCCATCGCCCCGGGTCCCGTGGACGGCGACCGGCTGCGCGGCACCGGAGGGCGGGCGGGGCTGTTCATGCGCCGCGGCCGGCTGATCCTGGAGAACCGGCGGCTGAACGCGGTGCACGAGGCGGTGATCCAGGCGGTGCGCACCGGCAGCTGCACGGCCGCGCAGGGGCTGGACCACCTGGCGGGGAACGAGCTGTACCAGCTCATCCGCGACGACGTCCCGGCGCCCATTCGTGCCCTTGCTGAAGCGGTCACGCGCGAGTTCGTGCATGGCGACGACGACCCCAGCTGCGGGCGCTTCGTGATGGATGCGCGCATCGCGGCGCGCCTGGTGGCGCGGCTGCGCAACGCCGGGCTCTTCCTGCTCGAGCCCGATGGCGGCGCGCGATTCGACGACGCGTGGATCCAGGCCCTTCCAGTCCCGCCCGATCCATTCCTCTCGGCGGCATCCGTGGAGCGCGAGGCCGAGAAGATCGGCAAGGGGGTGCTGGGGATGTTGCACCTGCGGAACATGCCCACCGAGACCGAGGTGGCGCTGGCCACCGTCTTCTTCATGGCCGATCGTGCCGTGTCGGGCGAGACGTTCCAGCCGTCGGGGGGGCTGCACCAGGAGCGCACCATCACCGAGCGCGAGCTCTTTGGCCGGGCCAAGCCCGAGCGCATCGTGCAGATGCACGGCGAGACGGTCTGGCTCATCGGCGAGCACCTGACGGGACACCTGGCGCAGGTGGCGCGGCGTTACCTGCAGGACTGCGAGGTGAAGCGGCTGGTCCTCCTCACCCGAACGGCCGAGGCGGGGATCGCGATCGTCTCGTCGCTGGCCGGCGTGGACCACCTGGAACGCGTCTCCACGATCGTGATGGGCGACGACGTGGAGCAGGGGATGGACGAGGCGCTGCGCCACGGGTGGCGCCCGGCAGCGGTGGTCAGCTCGCCGACCACCCCCGTCCCGCGCGCCCTCTTCGGCGTGGAGGGGCGCGAGCACCTGGATGCGGCCGGCTTTGCGCAGTTGGTGGAAGGCAACCTCACCTTCAACTTCCGCGTGGCGCGCAAGGCCAGCCTGCTGGACGGGGCGCGCCTGGTGCTCGTCACCCCCGACGTGCCGCTGGGCGGGAGCGCCTCGCAGTTCGCCATGGCCAACTTCGTCAAGACGACGCTGCACGCCCTCACCGCCACGCTGGGGGTGGAGAATACGCGGCTGGTGCACGCCGTCCCGGTGAACCAGGTGAACCTCACGCGGCGCGTGCGCAGCGAGGAGCCGCGCAACCCGGCCGAGCAGGCGGAGGAGATCGACCGGTTTGCGCACGCGGTCCTGCTTGCCACCGCCCCCTTTGCCCCGGCCGAGCAATCGCGGTACCGCGCGCGCATCTACCGGGGACTCGCGATCACGGTGTGAACACCGGTGGAGAGGGGAGGCGCGGTGGCGCGCCGCCCCTCAACGGGCCCGCGCCTAACGCGCCAGCCCGCCCAGCAACGACTCCAGGTTGGTCCCCGCGGCCAGCTCGCGGATGCGCGACTCCACCCGCGGGAAGACGGTGTTGGCCTCGCCCTGGAAGCGCGTGAAGAGCGCCTTGAGGTCGGCGGTGCTGAGCGATCGCCCCTGCGCGTAGTACTGCTGCGCGGCGTGTCCCAGCGCGTACGTGGTGGCAAAGGTCACGGCGACGCCGGCGGCTGCCCCTGCGGCGGAGCCCAGCAGCCCGCCCAGCAGCCCGCGCCCCACGCTCCCCAGCACCCCGCGCACCACCCCCTCCAGCGCGTGCCCCATCGCCCCGATCCCGAGTACGGCCACGAGGTCCTTGGCCTGGTCCATGTCGAAGGCCTGCCCGTGCCGCTGGCCGATCTGGTAGACCATGCGCAGCTGCAAGGGGAGGATCGCCATGGCGGCGAAGCGATGCGGCAGCAACTCGGCGGCACCGGCGAGCATCGCCTGGTCCAGGATCAGGCGGTCGATGTCGCTGGCCGGATCGCCGCCGCCCGGCGGTGCGTTCGAGGCCGCCTGCGCTGCCGCTTCCATGCTCGCCGCCGCGTCGGGCGAGGCGCTCACCGCCCCCAGTTCGCGGGACAGCGCGGCCAGGAACGCCTGCTCCTTGGCATTTGGGGCCCCGTCGGCGTGGCAGACGGCGGCGGCCACGTCGTAGGCGGCGATGCGCGCCTCGTCCGACGAGAGCGCGTGGGCCAGCTGCGCCACGTCGCCGTTGCCGTCGACCGCCGCGTGCAGCCGCGGGTCGTCGGGTGACAGCCCCAGACGCTCGGCGGCGGAGACCAGGCTCACGCGCTCCTCCTGGTGCGGTTCCCCGTCGGCGTTGGCGGCCAGCGCGGCGATGGCGATGATGATCTCGGCGTCCTGCGTGGTCATGGAGGCGGCTCCTGCAACCGGGAATGGGTCGGGCGAGCGAGGGTACTACGGCGAGCGGCCGGCCGCGGTGTCAGCGCGACCGGCCGCCGGGACGGGCCCGCTGCCACCCGCTCAGCGCGACATCTTGATGCGGGTCATGGGGCGGTTGGGGGG
>CAZVDJ010000411.1:0-4669 GCA_964626245.1 uncultured Gemmatimonadaceae bacterium | reverse complement strand
GCTGCTATCGGGACTTGCGGAGGTGTCGTTCTGCCTGACGCTGCTGTCATACGGCGTGAACGTGCAGCACTGGTCCGACCAGGCGGCGTCCGGACCCGGCGGCGCGCGGATCCTCTTCGAGACCTGACCTCAACCTTGCCCGAGTAACCGCTAGCCCGTGGTGCGCTGAGTCGAACTCAGGGGAGAAGGCGATGCGATACCAGGTCGTGGCCCTGCTGGTCGCGCAGCTGGGCGCGCTGCCAGCGTTGACGCAACCCGCGCCGGACGCGCTGCTGCTCCGGCCCACTCGCTACGACCTGCGGGTCGCGCTCGACCTGAGTGGACAGCGAATGGACGCGGTCGTTCGCATCCAGCTGCGCAACGACAACCCGGTTCCCGTCGACACGGCATCGCTGCTCCTGTACCGGCTTCTCGAGGTGCGAAGCGTTCGGGATCACTCGGGCGCGCGACGCGCCTTCCACCAACGCGTGGTGGCCTTCGAGGATTTCGGGAAGTTGCAGGCCAATCACGTGCAGGTGCCGCTCTCTCCCGCGCTCGCACCGGGCCGGGAGGTGTCGCTGGAGCTGCACTATGGTGGTCATGTGCTCGGGTACGTGGAGACCGGCATGCTGTATGTGAGGGACCGGATCGACACATCGTACACCATGCTCCGCATGGACACGTATGCGTATCCGCAACCGGGGTATCCGTCGGAAGCCGTCAACCGACGCGCCGGGCTTCCGCTCTATGAGTACACGGCACGGATCACCGTTCCGGCTTCCTACACGGTGGCAAACGGCGGGGAGTTGGTGGAACGCCGGGACGCGGGCGCGTCGACCACCTACCACTACCGCAGCGTGAAGGCGTCGTGGCGGATGGACTTCGCGGTCGCGCGTTTCGCGACGCTCAAGGACGGCGATCTCTCGGTGTTTCACCTGGCCGAGGACTCGGCGGGGGCGCGACGCATTCTCCACGCGATGACGCGCACCCTTGCGCTCTACTCCCGCTGGTTCGGGCCACTGCGCGGCAAGTCGCCGTTCGCCGTGATCGAGATTCCCGACGGCTGGGGATCGCAGGCGGACGTCACCAGTATCCTCCAATCGGCCGCGGCATTCCAGGACGCGCGCCACGAGTCCGAGCTCTACCACGAGATCTCGCACCTGTGGAATGGCGTGAGCGCCGAAGCTCCGGCGCCGCGCTGGGATGAAGGGTTGGCGACCTTCCTCGAGGACATCACCGCGGACAGCCTGGGGGGGACGGCCACCACCGACTCGAGCGCCATGCGTCTCGCACGATGGCTCGCGGTCCGAGTCGCCCGGGATTCAGCCCTGCGCTCCGTTCCGCCGGCAGATTATGGCGCGCGGGGAATGACGGGTTACTCATATTCGGTGGGCAGCCTGATGTTCTACGGACTGTATCGCACGGTTGGACATGACGTGTTCTGCCGGATCATCGGCGAGTACTACCGCCGGCATGAGGCGGGAGGTGGCAGCAGCACCAGCCTTGTCGCGATCTCCAATGACGTCAGCCCGGTGAACCTGACCGCCTTCTTCGATGACTGGTTGTTCTCGGCGCGGTGGAGTTCCCTCGTGTCAGCTGCAACGCGCCCAGCGGATCTGCATGAGCGATACCGGGGCAAGCCCGGCACGACGGGGAACCGATAGCCTGGTCACTCTGCCTGCAGGCTCACCTCCGGCGGTCCTGGGATGCTGATCGACATGCCCTCGACACTCGGTAGGGTCGGGGCTGCCGTGTCCGCTCTGGGCGGCGATCTCGGCTTCCTTGA
Source organism: uncultured Gemmatimonadaceae bacterium (assembly GCA_964626245.1). Classification (GTDB taxonomy): domain Bacteria; phylum Gemmatimonadota; class Gemmatimonadetes; order Gemmatimonadales; family Gemmatimonadaceae; genus SCN-70-22. The sequence continues at coordinate 2,904 of CAZVDJ010000411.1, read as the reverse complement.
AGTGGGCCCGCCGGCGACGGAGGCGCATGTTCAGGCCGTCGAGCGAGACATCGGGCGCCGGTTGCCCAGGGAGCTGCGTGCCCTGTTCACCGAACAGTCGTCGCGGCTACGGATGCACTGGATCATGGAAGCGGGAGGGCGACTGCCAGACGTGCTCGGCAACGGCCTGAGTGGCCACGTCGACCTGTCGCTGGACGAGTTGCCCGCAGCCGTTCTGAACTGGTCGGGATGGCGACCGACGTTCGAGAATCCGGCAGCGTACGACTGGCCGCCGGAACTGACGGTCGAACTGTACGAGCGGCTCTTTCCCCTGATGGCAGGGACGAATGGCGACCAGATCGTCATCGCCGAACCGGACGACCCCGAGAACGAGGTCGTGTACCTGGATCATGAGGGCGGCGACTTCAACCTTGTCGTCCTGGCGGACAAGCTCGAAGACTTCCTCAATGTGTGGTTTGCACTGGGCTGTCCCGGGCCGGAGTGGTGGGGACTGGCACCGTTTCTTGATCCAGGAACGACGAAACTGTCGCTGACAACGCGCCGGTCCAAAGCGTGGCTGCGGGCGATGGCGTCGGCGATTCGGCAAGAGTGACGTCAGGGGCTGAGGACCGACCAGACATCAGTCCGCCCGATCCCGGCGTATGGGCGTCGAAAACTCGGCAGTCTCGTGCGATCCGCTCGGCAAGTATTGCCGGTCCAGACGGCCGCAGTCCTTCAGGAAACGAAGGACTCACAAAGACACCGCAAAGTTCGCGCGTCGTTCGCCACGCCACCACTTGACATGACCCTCAGCCAGGGGGGTTAAGAGAGGGAGTCGCGACCCCGGCGAGGTGTTCGTCGCACGAGCACATCGTTCGCCCCAAACTCCCCGGCGACTGCGGTCGCTGTCGCTGGATACGCGGGAGCACGCCCGCCTGGCAGCTATCGACTGCGTCTGTTGGCCGCCGACGTGACCTGACCGTCCGCGAGCGCTGACGCTCTGCCCGCGGGCATTCGCAACCGGACCGGGCGTCGTACAGGACCGAACGCCCCCATGGACCGGTCGAAGCGTCCAGGTGAACGCGCGATTCGCCGACGTGACTCCTCGAACCTATGTCCGGTCCGATCAGTCCGCGCGCATGCACTCGCGAACCGCGAGCCGCGCACCTTACCACGGACCGGACACCGCGATTCGGATGCGTAGCCGATGCGTCCGCCGAGTCGGTCGCGCCGGAACGACGTCGCGACCAGCGAGCGCGCCAGACGGTCCTGATCGAACGCGGTCGCGGACCGAGCCGACGCGGAGACGGAGGGATGCGAACGAGGGCGCACGCCACGCGTTCGCCGCCTTGACCCAACGAACCGCAGGCGCGACCCACCGAACCGCGAGGCGGTCGCGTGCCGACAGGGTGCACGACACGTCGACCGCGCAGCGGTTCCGGCGAACCGGGAAGCTGGCCCGACCGCCGGCCACCCGGCCGCAGCGCACGGGCGACCAACAACTGAAAGCAACGGTGTGACGCCGAGTCTTGGGCGCGAGACTCGGCGTCTTTCTTTCCCCGCGCCCACACGTGAATGGAGGGTACCGCCATGCGTTCCAAGGAGATGCAGCGACTGCAGATGTTCCGCCGCGTGCGTGACTTCCTCAAGAGTCGCCCGCTCGCGGACGAGGCCGCACTACACTACAAGCGGCTGGACGACGTCATCACCCGGCTCACCGAGGTGGCGGCGCGCCAAGAGCACCAAGCGCAACTCACGCGGGTGGAAACGCGGCGCGCGCACGTGCTGGCGCGCGAGCTGCACGAGGACTTCCTGCGCCGAGTCTCGCGCGTTGGGAAGGCCATCCTGTCCACCGACGGTGCCGCCGGCGAAGCGGTGCGCGCGGCCCTGCGCACGCCGCGCGTCCAGCGGCGGGAGCAGTTGCTCAACAGCGCGGAGGCGATGGCTCGGCTGGTGCTGGCGCACGAGGCGCAATTCGAGGCGGCCGGACTGGGCAAGGGGCACGTGGAGCGGCTGCAGGCGGCCGCTCGCGCGCTGCGAGAGGCGTCGGACGCGCGCGACCAGGAGCGGGTGCGGCGCAGTGCGGCCACCAGTGCTGTGAAGGATGCAACCGCGGAAGGGATGCGGCAGGTGCGCATCCTGGAGTCGTTCCTGTCGGCCGACCTGCGTCACGACGCGGCGCTACGCGCTGCGTGGCGCACGGCGACGGTTGTCAGTGGGGTGACGCGTGTTGCGACAGCGGTGGTTGAGGAACCCGGGGGCAAGGAGGTGATCGCCGCCTAGCCCTGCCGCGGACGCCCGTTGAGGCGCCGGGTGCAGGTGACCCGGCGCCTCCCGGTCGGACGCAGTGCTCCGCCTTTCGTCGCGGGAGTCTGGGGTTCATCATTGCGCCGGAAGGGTGGCGCCGATCGTATGCCCTCCTTCCGATACGCCGGCGAGTCGCGCTCCGGGGCGCGCCGATGCCCGATGGCCACTGTCGGTGGGCGGCGGCAGCCAGCCCCAGTGGTCACGTGACGGCCGGGAACTCCTTTACCGCTCCGCGATCATGATCACTCCTCGTCCGGCCATGAACGCCGCGCCTTCGTCCCGCGCCCGCGCGGTGGCGCTCGTGGGACTCCTCACGGCGCTGGGCGCCTGCGGCGGGTCGCCGGAGGTGGCGCCAGCGGACCGTGCCGAAGCTTCCCAGGACGGTGCCCGTCCCAATGTGGTCGTCATGGTCATCGACGACTTGCGCTTCGATGAGTTTGGGGCCGGCGGCCATCCGTACCTCGAGACCCCGAACATCGACCGCCTGGCGCGCGAGGGAGCGCTCTTCGTCAACGCCTTCCATGCGGTCCCGCTCTGCTCCCCCAACCGCGCCACGCTGCTGACCGGACAGTTCCCCAGCCGCCACGGGATCATCGACAACATCGCGCGCGACCTCAC